>CAZPYG010000001.1:0-64940 GCA_964590465.1 uncultured bacterium
TGAGGGGTGTGGGGTGTAGACCCGGAGCGGCTTCCCGTCGGGTAGGGGGAAGGGAAATAGGGGCAAAATTACCGCTGACTACCGGCTGGCCGAGAATTCTGTGACGACTTCCCACACCTGATCGACCAAATCCAGGGCATCGGCATCAAACCAGAGCACATCTACTCGGTTGCGGAACCAGGTGCGTTGGCGTTTAGCGAACTGACGGGTGTGTTTGACCATGTCATCCTGGGCTTCTCGGAGGGAAATGTCTCCCTGCACATGGCGCAGCATCTCGGCATAGCCCAATGTTCGCATCAGCGGTAGGTCTGCTCCGTATTGCTGGGCCAGATCGGTGACCTCATCTACAAAACCAGCGTCTATCATGGCTTTGGTCCGTTTTTCAATGCGCTGCCTGAGGGCTTCGGGGTCGTTGTCAAGCCCCAAATATAGGATTGGATAGTCCGGCGGATGCTCCCCCTGCAGAGATGACATGGGTTGACCACTGACATAGAACACCTCCAGCCCCCGTACCGTTCTGACCCGGTCGTTGGGGTGAATCCGTTGGGCGGCATGGGGGTCCAGGTGGCGCAGCAGGGCATAGCATTGCCCCTGCCCTAACTGGGTCAGTTGCTCTCGCAGGGAGGGATTGGGAGCCACCGGGGGAATTTTGAGCCCTTTAACCACTGCATGAATATAGAGTCCAGTGCCCCCTACCAGCATCGGCACGATGGTCCCATCCCGGTGGAACCGATGGATCAGGGCCTGAGCCTGCTGCTGGTACTCCGCCAGGGTAAGGGTTTCAATCGGGTCGCAGATGTCAATTAAATAGTGGGGCACCTGCCGTCGCTCTGCTGGGGAAGGTTTTGCGGTGCCAATGTCAAACTCTCGATATACTTGTCTGGAGTCAGCGCTAAGAACAACTGATTTCATCCGCTGGGCCAGGGCTAGAGCCAAATTCGTCTTGCCTGTGGCAGTGGCCCCTGCAATGACCAGCAAGAATGGTACAATTGAACTATTATCGGTCATTCTCCAGAGGGTGTCGTCAACAACAATGTCAAGGGAGTTGCATCCTCGGGTCAACTTTCATCTCCAGTCCCTTTAGAATCCGCTACGGGGCGGTTGTGCTATAATTTTATGGTAATTTGACCTGTCAATAGTCAGGTGGCTTCTAGCCCATTCTTGGAGCATATAACATGACGACCAATTACGGTGCTGAGCAGATTCAGGTACTCGAAGGTCTTGAACCTGTTCGTAAACGGCCAGGGATGTACATCGGTAGCACCGGTCCCCGGGGGCTTCACCACCTGGTGTACGAGGTCGTCGATAACTCCGTTGACGAAGCCCTGGCCGGCTACTGTCAGCGCATAGATATTTCCCTGAATGCCGACGGTTCTGTTACCGTTACCGACGACGGCCGCGGCATTCCCACAGATATTCACCCCCGCACCGGTAGGTCTGCCCTGGAGACGGTGATGACCGTACTCCACGCTGGCGGTAAGTTTGGTGGCGGCGGCTACAAGGTTTCCGGTGGTTTGCACGGGGTGGGCATTTCCGTGGTCAACGCCCTCTCGGAATGGGTAGAGGTGACGGTCTGGCGCGAAGGCAAGGTCCACAAGCAGCGCTACGAGCGGGGCATTGCCATTGGTGAATTGGAGGTTGAGCCCATCCAAGAGAATCGGCAGGGCACCTCGGTTTCCTTTTTGCCTGACACCAGAATCTTTTCCGTTGGCATTGAGTTTGACTACAACACCCTGGCCAGCCGTTTTCGGGAACTCGCCTACCTGAATGCGGGCATTGAAGTCGTCTTTACCGACTACCGTCTAGATCTGCTCAAGTCCGACCAGCCTCGGGTTACCGAGTACCACTACGCAGGTGGTATCAAAGAATATGTGGAATACATCAACAGCGACAAGCAGGCTATCCACGACGAGATCATCTACATTTCCTCTGAGCGGGATGGGGTGCAGGTGGAAGCAGCCCTGCAGTGGTGCGTAGATGCTTACTCTGACAACCTGCTGGGGTTCGCCAACAACATTCGCACCATTGACGGCGGTACCCACCTGGAGGGTTTAAAGGCAGTCCTGACCCGGACCCTGAATACCTTTGCCCGCAAGCGAAGTAAGCGTAAGGATTCAGAGTCTAACCTGGCAGGAGAAAATATTCGGGAAGGGCTCACGGCCATCATTTCCGTAAAAGTCCCAGACCCGGAATTTGAGGGACAGACCAAGACCAAATTGGGCAATACCGAAGTGCGGGGCATTGTCGATTCCCTCGTGGGGGAATCCCTGACGGAATATCTCGACTTCCACCCCACCGTCGCGGACTCGATTCTAGAGAAGGCTATCCAGGCCTTTAACGCGGCTGAAGCCGCTCGACGGGCGCGGGACCTGGTGCGCCGTAAGTCGGTGCTGGAATCGTCTACCCTCCCCGGTAAGCTGGCCGACTGCAGCAGCCGTGACCCCAGCGAATCCGAAATTTTCATTGTAGAGGGTGACTCTGCGGGCGGCAGTGCCAAGCAGGGTCGCGACCGCCGCTTCCAGGCAATTCTGCCTTTGAGGGGCAAAATTCTTAACATTGAAAAAACTGACGATGCCAAGATCTACAAAAACACCGAGATTCAGGCCCTGATCACAGCCCTGGGCTTAGGCATTAAAGGGGAAGACTTTGATTCGTCACAGCTCCGCTACCATCGCATCTGCCTGATGACCGACGCAGACGTGGATGGAGCCCACATTCGTACCCTGCTGTTGACCTTCTTCTACCGTTATCAGCGAGATTTGGTGGATCAGGGCTATGTATATATTGCCTGTCCGCCGCTTTACAAGGTAGAGCGGGGCCGCAGCCACTGGTACTGCTATAACGACCGGGAACTGCAAACCCTGATTACAGAAGAGTTTCCCGCCAACGCCAACTACAATGTGCAGCGGTTTAAGGGTCTAGGTGAAATGATGCCGACCCAGCTCTGGGACACCACCATGAACCCCGAAACCCGCATGATGAAGAAGGTGGAAATCGAAGATGCCGCCGAGGCCGACCGCATCTTTACCATTCTCATGGGAGACCGGGTAGCTCCCCGACGGGAGTTCATTGAAACCCATGGACCTCGTCTAAAGCTTGAGGATCTGGATATTTAGAAAGCGACATCAGACCCTAGGGCTCTCAGATAGAATTTATGGTTGTTTAAAGGAAAGCCCTAGGGCATTAGTTTTCCGTAGCTTTCCGTTACATTTCGTCTAACTCTTTCATGTGGGGCGGTTCACCGGGCCGAATTCTTTATAAACCCTGAAGGTCCCGTAAGAATTCGTAATAAAAACACTCATCAAAACGGTCTAATTTAACAATCATGGTGTTTCTAAATAGGGCACTTTTACTGTTTTTAGCTTAGGTATGGGAAGTCCTCCCTGGGAGGATTTAGCCCCTAGGCTGATGCAGGGTTATCGTCCAAACACCAATAGCCATCCCGTGTTGATACCGAAGACATAGAGCGAGACGTTTAGTATGAGCAGCAATTTATCAACCGAGCTCCGCGAAGGCACCAAGAAAGCCCACACCATGGCAGAAAACATGGGCTTTGTGCGTTGCTTCCTGCGGGGTGTTGTTGAGAAGAACTCTTATCGCAAGCTGGTAGGCAACTTCTACTTCGCTTATACCGCGATGGAAGAAGAGCTAGAGCGTCACAAAGACCATCCCGTTGTGTCTAAGATTTACTTCCCTGAGCTGCACCGCAAAGCGTCTCTGGAAGAAGATTTGGCCTACTACTACGGCCCCAACTGGAAAGAACAGGTGTCTATCACCCCTGCCGGCCAAAAGTATGTAGACCGCATTCGCGAAGTATCTACCACCCAGCCTGAACTACTGTTGGGGCATTCCTATACCCGCTACATGGGCGACCTATCCGGTGGGCAAATCCTGAAGGGAATTGCCCACCGGGCCATGAACCTTTCCGATGGCGAAGGCACCGCTTTCTACGAGTTTCCCGAAATCTCGGACGAGAAAGCGTTCAAAGCTCAGTATCGTCAATCGATGGATGAGGCTCCCGTAGACGCAGCTATGGTGGCTCAGATTGTTGAGGAAGCCAATGATGCCTTTGGCACGAACATGGAAATGTTCCAGGAGCTAGAAGGTAATTTGATTAAGGCCATTGGACAGATGCTGTTCAACACCCTGACCAACCGCCGTCGTCGGGGCAGCACCGAACTGGCCACAGCTGATTAAACCACTGTTGTCGGGATGTCCAGCCTTTAGATTTACTCTGGTCGTTACCTGAAACCTGAATCGGGGGAAAGTCCTGCCATGGGCTGTCCCCTTTTTCGCTGACTTAGGCACAGGGGACAGGCTATGGTAGGGCTATAGTGCAGGTGAACTCATGGATCAGGCCAGTTCGTCGAGGGCAAAGGATACAAAAACACCGGCATGGTCGAGCTATACCGTGAATCAGGTGGCCCCCGAGGATAGGGCAATCCATGACTGGTATCGGTTTGTGCTGTCGTTTCCGCCCCATTTGGTGCGGCAATATCTGGAGAAGTTTGGACTGACCGAGAAGCATTGGGTGCTTGACCCCTTCGCGGGCACCGGTACTACCCTGGTGGAATGCCAGAAACTCGGGATTCCGAGCATCGGCATTGAGGCTAATCCCGTGGCCCACTTTGCCTGCAAGACTAAACTGGACTGGACCCTGAATCCTCACGCTCTGGTGGACCATGCCCACAGCATCGCCCACCGTGCCCGGCAAGACCTGGCCTGGTTTCCTGGTGACGGTCTACGCCACAGCCTCCCCGCCGAAAGCGAGAAGGTGCTGTTGCGAAATTCCATCAGCCCCAAACCACTGCACAAGTCGCTGCTGTTGTTAGGGCACATTGAGCAGCAACACCCTTCACCCTTCACCGCCCATGAAAAGCTGGCTCTGGCTAAGGCAGTCGTCGGTTCGGCCAGTAACTTAAGATTTGCCCCCGAAGCCAGTGTGGTGCGAGCCAGGGAAGATGCTCCGGTAATTGACCTCTGGCTCCAGACCCTGGACACCATGGCAGCGGATCTACGCACCGTTGCGGATGTTCCCAGGGGTATCGCCCAGGTATGGGCCGGCGATGCGCGAAACCCCCGACAGGTTTTACAACCCAACTCTATCGATGCGGTGATTACCTCACCGCCCTACCCCAACGAAAAAGACTACACTCGCAACACTCGCCTGGAGTCTGTGCTGCTGGGGTTTATTCGCGATCGCACCACCCTGCGCCAGGTGAAAGAGCAACTCCTGCGCTCCAACAGCCGCAATATCTACACCCGCGACACCGATGACCGGCACATTGCCGACTTTCCCGAAATCCTGCAGCTAGCCGCTACTATCGATCAGAAAAGAGCGGAACTGAGAAAAACCAGCGGCTTCTCTCGCCTCTATTCCCGGGTGGTGAAGCTTTATTTTGGCGGTATGGCCACTCACCTTCAGGAACTCCGCCCCCTGCTGCGGCCCGGTGCCCAACTGGCCTATGTGGTGGGCGATCAGGCGTCTTTTCTGGGGGTTCTGATTCCCACTGGCGAGCTGCTGGCCAAAATTGCTGAGTCCCTGGGCTATACCGTGACCGGCGTCGACCTGTTTCGCACCCGCCGCGCCGCCTCCACCAATCTGGCCCTGAAGGAAGAAGTTGTGGTCCTCCAGTGGCCCGGTAGCCCACACCATGGAGAAGCGCTGACCGAACCCCTGCAAATCCCCAAAAACCTTAATCTACCCTAGGGTGAGCAGTGCCCACCCAGCCCGACCTGCTGAAAAACCCAGGCTATTTCATCCTACCCATGCCCCTGTCCCTGAAATTTCTCCGACCCTCCACCCCTGTAACGGAACCTCACCCTCTCCGCTGGAGTTGGCACTGGGCCGGAATCCTGGTGCTGAGCGGACTGCTGATGGACCTGGCCCTGCCGCCCTTCAGCCTCTGGCCCCTGGCCTGGGTGGCACTCATTCCCCTGTGGCTGGCCCTGCTGAAAAGTACTGCCGGTCCCTGGCAACTGGCTGCAGGCTACGGCCTGGTGTGGGGGCTCAGCTACTACGGCAGTTCCCTGGTCTGGATCACCCACCTGCATCCCCTGATGTGGATGGGGTTGCCCTGGGTGGGGAGTATTGCCGTCGCCCTCTTTGCCTGGGGCTTCATCACGATCTGGGGCACCGTCAGCCTGATGGTCTGGTGCCTCGCGTTCCGCTGGATAGTGCGCTGGCGACCCCAATCCATAGCGCTACGCCTGATTCTGGGCCCTGGCCTGTGGTGCCTGATGGAAACCCTGCGCAACTACACCCCCCTCGACTGGTCCCACCTGAGCCTGACCCAGAGCCCCAATAACCTGTGGATTCTGCACCTCTCCCGGCTGTCCGGGCCGATGGCCGTTACCGCCATCCTGGTGGCGGTGAATGGATTGCTGGCGGAAGCCTGGTGGCACTGGCGATATCGCCAAGCTTCTACCGCTGTCAGCCGATCTCTGGTAGCCGGTGCCCTGGTGCTGGCCCTGCTGGGTCACGGCATTGGCGCCGGGCTGCATTTTCGCCCCGCGGCCAATGCCCCTTCCTTGGCAATCACCCTGGGTCTGGTGCAGGGCAACGTTCCCACCCGGGAAAAACTCACCTTAGCGGGTATTAACCAGGCCATCGACGGCTACACCCAAGGCTATCTGTCCCTGGCCGCAGAGGGGGTAGATGCCGTCATCACCCCAGAGGGAGCCATTCCCCTGATGTGGGACCCCGATGCCGCCCGCATCACTCCGCTGATTGAGGCCGTACAGCGGGTCGGCGTGCCGCTGTGGCTGGGCACCTTTGCTCCCCTACCCGATGGGGAAGAATTCCAGTACACCCAGAGCATGCTCGAAATCCGACAAGATGGTCTACCCCACGGGCGCTACAACAAAATCCAGCTGGTTCCCCTGGGGGAGTACATCCCCTTTGATCCCATCCTGGGGTTGGTGATTAACCGCCTCTCCCCGCTGGATAGCTCCATGGTGCCGGGGGACCTGGACCAAACCTTTCAAACTCCTATAGGAACGGGCATTGTTGGCATTTGCTACGAATCTGCCTACAGTCGGTTGTTCTGGCACCAGGCCCGGAACGGTGGAGAGTTTATCGTCACTGTCTCCAACAATGATCCCTATCCGGCCTGGATGATGCAGCAACACCACGCCCTGGACGTGCAGCGGGCGGTGGAACTCGACCGATGGACCCTTAGAGTGACCAACACGGGACTTTCGGGACTGGTGGATAGCCATGGCCGAACCGAGTGGCTGTTAGCCCCTCGGCAATACCATCTGGCGGTGGGCAAGCTGTATCGTCATCAACCCCTTTCTCTTTACGCCCAATGGGGAGACTGGCTCACGCCCGTTCTACTGATCGGTGGATTCGGGTTTGGGTTTCTGTATTCCCGCCCCCGTTAAAGCCATGGCGCTGGAGACCTGGTTCATGGGTAGCGTTGACCATAAAACGCGTTCTGAGATCCCCTCCGCCTGAGAATGTATTACGGAAGACAAAGCAGTTATTGCGCCCTGTAAAAAAACGTAAGGTTACACTTTTCTTCCAGAATAATGGCCCTCTAAGGGCCACCATAGAGACAGGGTCATAGGCATATATTCTCATTTTCGGCGTTTGACCAGGAAATCCATGCTGACCCTTGTGAGAGATGACGCAAGAGGTTCAACCATATGACGATTAATCCTTTGACGACCACCCCTTTATCGAAGACATTCGCGAAGCACTATACCATCGATATGCTGAGGGATGAAGCTAGGCAATTGGTGGAAGGCGGCATTGTCAGTCGACAACAGCCGATTTTTACCATTTGTGGCTTTATTGCTGCCCGCGAATGGCCATTTATTGAATCTGAACTGGCCAGGCATGACTACCTGTTGCGCGATCGCATCGCCGACCTGATTAACCATGAAATCTGGCAGACAGATTAAACATCATAAACATCAACGGTTGGTTAACTTTTTGGAGAAATTTAACGCTGGATAAAGGGGTTAAACACCCATCGGCAAGGTATTTTAGCCATCAGTGGAGACGCAGAATGTGTTAACGAACCCTTATTTATGTTCTCCATACCCCTCAACCGACTCGGCTACAGTAAACTTGCCCGACAAATTTAGCCGTCATTGAGGAGAAACGATTATGCTTGAAACCAAACCAACCCACGGCTCGAAGACCTCTCTGCAAAAGCTCTGCTACTACTGCAACCATACATCCAAAGTGCAGGTAGGACTCATTTCTAACATTCCCGGCCAGCGTGTAGAACAGGTCCTATTCCCCGGCCAGCGATGGATGTTCTGGGCTGTACCCGAAGCCGTTTTAGAGGTGTACGACTCAGGCAACCTGACTAAAGCTCAGGTTGAACGCATAACTTGCCGCAATCTACAGGTTATCGAAGCCGATACCCTGACTTAACCTTCTTCCTCCGAAAATTACCGAACGGCTAGGCATCCCTGCGCTCATAAGCCGACATGGGTACTTCGCCACGGTGACTTATCCACTGCTGCCCGACCTGGTGAAGCGCTGACATGATGGGCTGAACCTCTCTTCCTTTTGAGGTTAAAGAATATTCTACCCGGGGCGGAACTTCAGGAAAGACGGTGCGCTTAATCAGGCCATTGCTTTCGAGTTCTCGCAGGCGGGCTGTTAAGGTTTTCGTGCTAATTCCCGGCAGAGCAGTCAAAAACTCATTGGTTCGGCGGTTGCCGTGGAAGAGTTCCTTGAGAATCAAAATGGCCCATTTGCTGCCGATGTAGGACAGCACTAGATGAACCGGACAATCCAGTCGAGTTGAGTGTTGTGTGGGAGGCATTGGCATTTTGTCTGAAAAAAATCTCGCAACTATTTTGAAGGATTGCTTTTTAGCTGGGGGTAGGAGAAGGATCAAACCCTTGAAACTTAAGTTTGTTTTTACTTAAAGTTACGTTAGAGCAAAAAAAATCCATAGCCATCCCTACTTAGACTTATTTACTTAAATAAAGTCGGTCTCCGATTCATTACCCCCTCTTCATTAACCAATAGTCTCCCAAGAGGGACCCAGACCCTCGAATGGTGAGAGGAGACTCTTATATCAAGTCCAGATCGCGCACGGTAGCTTTCCCTTAGGCAAAACTCTACTTCTGAACTTGGACAAGGGTTAGGTTAAACCCATAGCCCTCTCAGAAATCCCGCTGATTGATGCGGCTGTGGCCTGGCAGGGGGCCAAAGTGGAGCCCAGGCGCTGCAATGGGCACTGCGAGGGGTCAGCAATTCTCATTTTGAGTTCCTGGCGTTCGGTCTGAGCCGGTCGTTCGTGAAACGTCCCCGGAGGGGAAAGTTCACCAACAGCGCATTCTCGCCATCTTTGAGGGGCACGCCATGGAGATACCGGTAGGTCGAGGTTTCCTCGACTTTGCCTGTCCACCGTTAGGTTGTGAGCGTCGGCAGGTCAATCCCCTCCAGGTGGTCATAGCGGGTGAGGTGCGAGTCCGGACGACAGACCAGGATGAAAGTTCAACTGATGGTCTAACAGGTCCTGACAGAGGGGTTGGTGGCTATAGATGCGTTCTCCCAGGCCTTTACGAACCCCCTACTGGCCGCAAGCATTTTCAATGAAAAAACGTTTTCTTCAGTGGGATGGGATGCCATTTGCCCTGCTGACGGTACCAGCAGACCAATTGCTGGGGCGAAACCCCCAGAAAATAGCCCGCAATCACCAGTTGATTAATGAGGGTTGTTCGCCATACCCCTAGCTTTTGCCACCGTCGGTTGGAGGTTTGTACCGCCACTGGCGCGATCTCAACCCGCCCCCGCTGCCGCAGCTGACGTACCAGCTCAAAGTCTTCCATGATGGGCATCTCTGGAAAACCTCCCAACTCATGAAACGTCTTCGCGGACAGAAACAGGGTCTGGTCACCATAGGGCATGGCAAACCGACGCGAGCGAATGCCCACCCCCCACTCCACCAGCCGCAGTCCCAATCCTTTGCTGTCAATCTTTAGCTCAAAGGCTCCCAAAACCACCCCGGGCTGAGCCAGGATTTGCCGCACCCAATGGCCCCACTGTTGGGGTAGGCGAGTATCCGCGTGAAGAAACAGCAGAATATCCCCGGTGGCGGCCGCAGCTCCCCGGTTCATTTGCCTGGCTCGACCGGGAGGCGTCGCGATGACTTTGGCCTGGAAGCTTTTTGCCATCGCCACCGTCCCATCATGACTACCCCCATCCACTACAATCACCTCGACATTGCCCGCAGTCCTCACCGCGGTCAGGGTATAGGGCAAGCTGTGGGCTTCGTTCAGGGCCGGAATAATGACCGAAATTTTTAACGACGAACTATGCCCTAACGGTTCATGGTTGTCTTGAGTTGCTGCCAAAGTGCGAGATCCTCTGGATTATCAACATCTGTTAGTTTGGGCAGGCAGTATTGCCGTAAAGACAGTCGTTCGGCCACTGCTTCGGTCTGGCGCAGCACCTCTGCCGTACTCCAGGCAATATTTCGGAATAAATCCGGTGTGGGGCGCCGCAACCCTATCAGGTAATACCCGCCATCCGTAGCTGGGCCAAGTACCAGATCATGATGGCCTAACCCATCAAAGGCTGCCATCATGATGTCTGAACTCAGGGCCGGACAATCGGTGCCAATGGCAACCACAGCCTGATGCCCATTATTAAATGCCGTTTGAAAGGCAAAACTCAACCTATCTCCCAGGTCTCCCCCGGGTTGAGGAAGATAGGTCAGATCCTGACCTAACCACTGTCCCAGGGCATCTGGATTGCCCCCTGCAAACCATACCCGCAGGGAAATTCCCTTCATCTGAGCTACGGCCCGGGCCTGGTTCAGGGTATGTTCTGCCATTTCTCGGTAGACCAAAGCCGCCCCTTCAGCCCCCAGGGCAGGGATTAAACGGGTTTTGACCTGACCTGCTTTGGGGTGGCGGGCAAAAATTATCAGACAGGCTTTCGAGACAGAGGGGGGCATCGTTTTTTGGCGTCGTAGAACCGGTTGGCAAGGCTGACTTTCTACCTTAATACTTTGCCAGGGTCCCCTGGTGCCCAGGTGAGGATAACCTAAGAAATTCCTGAAAAAGCGACTAAAATTCCCTCCATAGCAGCGGCCCGCTAGGGTACTGTCCATGGAGCCCAGTTAATTACGTAGCTGAAAATCTCAAACCCGCGATGGCGGTGCAGGGCAATGACGGCATCCGGTTCCCCGATCGCTCAGAACCAGTAAAACAGCGCTCCCACTCGTTTTTGGATGCTACGATCCTGGGACATACCGATGACTTTGTACTCAGTAATGCGACCGCCATCGAAACTACCCCGGTCCTGGGTGACACCGTCGAAAATTTGCAGGGTAGGAACAGCTGTTGGCATAGGTTGAGCCGTGAAGCATCCTTATGCAGGATAACCAACCGCAAAGGGATGGATAACTTTTAAGGTTTTAGTTTTGTAAGGCCTTCGGACTGGCTACGCCTACGTGGAGTGTCTCCCGAGGAGAAATTTCAAATGGGCCATTCAACTTCAAATTTGGCCCTCAATGAATCTCAGTCCCTGATCGGCTTTCCGCCATCTTTACTCCTGCATGAAAGATCTCAACTGCTCCGTCATGTGGTCGATCAGGCCATCCCGCTGCAGATTTTCCTGGGCCGCTTCCCCCTCGATCTCCGCTACTCTCTCAACCGGTAGATCCAGCAAATTGACCAGTTCTCGATAGGCTTCTGCCTCTTGCTGATTGATGTTTGCTTCTTCTGGAGTACGGGCACTGACGCTAATGACCTGATATCCCAGTCTCAGTACCAGCTCTTTTTCAGCCTGGCTCGTCAGGTGGGGCACCAGTTCTTCCAGGGGAATATTTTGCATCAAATAATCCCGTAGTTCTTTCCGTAACGCTGCTTGACTGGCACCGTTGCCAAATAGTTCGCTGAATTGTTTCAACATCACATCAACCTCTTCCTGGGCGAGGGTACCATCGCTCCAGGCCATGGTTGAGACAATTCTCAACAGGGTCATTTGGGCTGGGGTGATTGAGGGCGGGGGCGGGGGTTGTAAAGCCATGGTGGTCTCCATTCCTTGGAGACAAACTATCACGCCCTTTTTTCCCTACGGGGAGATGTCACCAATCTCTACAAAACCTCCAGAAACGCAATCTTTAGTAGTGCTTGTGTCAATCTGGCAATATTTTCTTCAGAAAGTCTATCCAACGATGGCTAAAGGTCATTCTGGGGAAGTCCCAGTGCTGCTTTCAAAAAAGTGTACCTGGGCCAGTAATGCGGCAACCCAACTCAACTTTTGCCCGCCAAATGGGCCATTTGCTTGGGTTGTTTAATCAGCAACATGGCCTGGGAGTTATCAACGCTGACCCAACCTTTTTCTTGTAGCTTATCCATAATTTTTTGGGTTTCATCCCTCGTAATATCAGCCAGATCCGCAAGGTCAGGATAATCAAGCTGGATTATTTTAATCCCATCCTCGGTGGGCTCACCATAGGCATGTTGCAGGGCCATTAACGTATTGGCTAATTTAACCGCAGGGGGTTGGTGACGAAGTTGAAATCGTCCGTTAGACTGACGCAGCCGCTGCACCATGAGTTGCAAAAGCCGATGGTGGAGTTTGGGATCTTTAAATAGAGTTTGAATGAACCGCTGAGCCGAAATACTCAGTAACCTGACCGGGGTCATAGCCACGACATCTGTCGAGCGGGGAGACTCGTCTAAAATTGCCATTTCCCCAAAAAAGTCACCCCGACCCAGTACGGCCAAAGTGACAAATTTAGCATCCCCATGGCGACGGACCTTAACCCATCCCGCCTCAATGAAGTAGACGGCATTGCCCCAGGAATCTTCCATCACGATGGCCCGGTCTGCTGGATAATCGTGATGGGTTGCTACCGACAAAAGCCATTCCACCGTTTCTGCATTGGCCGTACTAAACAGCGGAAAATTTTCACTAAACGTAGCAGACTGCATAGTAAGCATAAAAATGAAAGGAGACGAATTCAAGAATCTTTCATAGGTAGATGTCCTCATAGTACCCATAAAAATTCAGGGCCATTAAGCCTCTTGGGTAGAAGCCGCATCTAGAGGGGTCTCCAAAGCATTAATCCCACGACGGATAGAGGGTAGAAACTGCTTGATGAAAGAGGGCCACCCCACTACAATCGACTGGCAGTGGACCAGAGTATCAGGCTTAATAAAAGGAGGCTCGAACCGAATCGGATTCCCTTCTAGATCACAGCACACTAACCCTGCCGCCTGGGCCAGGGCCAGAGGTCCTGTCGTATCCCAAAGTTTTACCCGACCATTAAAGTAGCCGTAGAGTCCGGCATAGCCTCGAATGACTGCCAGCACCTTCAGCCCGAAGCTGCCCATGGAAACAAACTGCACGCCCGGTAAAGCGCTCTTCAGGGCGGGGCCGAACCGGCGACGGTCTTTATCCCCAATCACCATGGACCAGGGTTGATCCGATGGACATGGCGGTTCAACCACCGATAATTTACCCTGATTCTCTGGGGACTGTTCAAATAATCCCCAGTTGGCACCCCCCCAGCACAACTGACGGTAGACCGGTGCATAGACCCAACCGGCCCTGGGCAGACCGTTTACCACATGGCCGACCATAACGGAATAATCTGCTCGCCCTTGAATGAAGTCATCAGTGCCATCAATGGGGTCAATAAACCAGAGACGCCGGTAATTCTGACCAAACTGCTGTAGAGTGCTGGCGTTTTCTTCAGTGATGATGCCATCGCCAGGAAACAGCTGGCGAAATCCCTGCAACAGCTTTTGATCCAGATCCCGATCGACGGTGGTAACAAAGTCATCTACCCCTTTTTCATAGACCTGAAAGGATTGCTTAGACTGCTGTAGGGCGTAGTCTCCACAGTCAAACAACAGGTGGTGGATAGCGGCTAGTTCATTACGGCTGAAGGAAGTCATACCAAGTTTCGGAGAAGACTCCCTGTCAGTCTAAAGGATCGCCACGAAAAAATGACCTGGTCGGCAAAAACACCGACCAGGCCACATTTAGGGAACGCGTTGTGGAACCTACTGAACCACCAGCTTGACGTTGGCGTTCTGCAGACCAGGACGCTTCACTTCGGCCAGGGTCTTGTTAACAGCGTACTTCTGGTTGATGGAGTTGATCAGCTCGGTCTGGTTGTGCTTCTTAGCAACACCCCAGAGGTCAGCGATCAGATCAAAGGAGCCATCCGCATTGCGGGACCAGCCCAGATCATACTCACCATCCAGAACAGCAACGATGTCAGCGCGAACCCGCTGGCCGTTGTAGCCGCGAACATCAGCCTCAGTCTTAGTGGCAATACCCAAGTCAGACAGAGACTGCTTGAGGATTTCAGCATCGGTCACTTTAGTGCGAAGGGTGCTGAAGTGAGACATAGTGTTTCCTCCTGTAGGGAAATTGAGAGAGACAACGAGGTTTGAGAGTTAAGAGACCAGTTAACCGTACGAGGGCTATCTGGACATGATACTGCTAGCAAACGCTAGCCCTTCCCCCGGCACCCACCGGGAAGAAAGCCTGTTAAAACTCCATCCGCTGATATTCAGCGACGGAGGCTGCCGCCGGACGAGCTCGCTGACGGGCCCAATCGCGCAGGGCCGTAACTTGCTCGTTCATCGTCTTGGACAGGGGCAGCGTGGCCCGGATGGCTGCAATAATGTCCAATTGGGTGAACTCTCGTCCTTGGGCAAAAGCTTCATACATGGCAGAAATGAGACCCTGCTCAATTTCTGCACCGGAGAATCCCTCACAGACCTTGGTGAGCTGTTCCAGGTCGAAGCGAGTGATGTCGCGACGGCGCTTCTTGAGGTGAATCTCGAAAATATCGCGCCGTTCTTCAGAATTAGGCAGATCAACGAAGAAGATTTCGTCGAAACGACCTTTCCGCAAAAACTCACTGGGCAACTTCTCAACCCGGTTAGCGGTCGCCATGACAAACACCGGAGAGGTCTTTTCCTGCATCCAGGTGAGAAAGGTGCCAAAAATCCGGCTGGAGGTGCCTCCATCTGAGTCAGAGGACCCGACCCCACCGGCAAACGCCTTGTCAATTTCGTCAATAAACAGAATCGCGGGAGAAATAGATTCAGCGGTGCGCAGAGCATTTCGCAGGTTGGCTTCAGACCGCCCCACCGTAGAGCCGTCGTAAACCCGGCCCAGATCCAGCCGCAGTAGGGGGAGGCCCCACAACCGAGAGGTTGTTTTGGCAATCAGCGACTTACCGCATCCGGGGACGCCCAGAATCAGCATTCCCTTGGGCTGGGGCAATCCATATTCCCTGGCCCGTTCGGTGAAGGCATCGGAGCGCTGCTTCAGCCAGTGCTTTAACTCTTCCAAACCACCAACAGAATTAATGGTTTCGTCCACATCCATAAATTCGAGGATGCCATTGCGCCGAATCAGCTGCTTTTTCTCGGAAAGAACGATATCAACCTCTTCTGCCGTAAGCTGCTTGGAGACCACCCTGGCCTTACGATAGACCTTCTCGGCCTCATCACGGGTTAGACCCAGGGCAGCTTTGAGCAGCTTCTCTCGATCTTCCGTAGAGATGCTGCCCCCCCGGGAACGATTTAGCTCCGCTGACAGCACTTCATCCAGCTCGGACATATCGGGCAGAGGGAAGTCCAGCACCACAACTTCTTTCTCAAGCTCAATGGGAACTTCCTGAATGGGCGACATCAGCACAATGGTCTTGCGGGTTCCCTTCAGAGCGACAATGGAATCGCGCAAACAACGGGTTACAGCGGGAGAGTCTTTAAAGGGGTGCAGATCCTTAAAGATGAAAATGCCCGGCTCTCTCTGACGAATCACCCACTCCACCGCAGCTTCTGGGGAGACAGTGTTGTTATTCTGGGGAGCGTTTCCGGGAGCACCGTACTCAACCATGCCGCGAGTCATGGTCCAAGTGAAGATCCGCATGGCAGGCCTCACTTCCTGATCTCTGGAAACCCGTCGGGCAACGGCGGCAACGGTTTGCTCAGCCCGCTCTTCCTCGAAGGTAACCAGGTAAATCAGTGGGTATTGGGCTTGTACTAATACGTTTAAGTCCTCTCTCATGACCCATACCTCTTTCGGTTTACAAAGCACTCCAGCAACACTGAGGATTAGATGCGAAGCTTACGGGCTGATGATTACCACCTTAAAAACTTCGAACCAATGCCAGGAAAATTCCCTAGCAGACAACCAGCTCACCCTCGTCAGGCTGTCGAGTATCAACAACCACCTCATCAACATCGGCGCTAGTTGCACCATCACCACCGTCTGATGCCAGGGGTTTAACTTCAACTAAATCCCCGTTCCTAAGAACTACAGCCTTAGAACAACTAGGACAATTGTGAATGCGATGGGTCTGTCCGTAAGCAGACTCTAAACCTTCAACAACATCAGAGTGAGCCAGATAGAAATCAATGGCACGCTTTGCAATGGCTGACATCGCCTCGCCCTCAACAGCGGACCTGATTTTGAGTTGACGATGCAGGTCGGGTGGTAAATACAACGTGACCTTACTAGCCTTTTGCTCTTCCATAATGCACTTCGAATAGGTTTTACCCGGGTATGGTGTTACCTTAGCGACCCCAGTCTGGGCTGTCAAGACAGCATAGCGGCTTGACGTCATTTTCGTAACATTACGTTACATTGGGGCGCTTTTTGTTTCAAACCATTTCAGGGAAGAGCTTTTTAAGGGCGTCTTAGCCATTTCAAGGCGTCGTATCCCATTCCTGGTGGGTGGAGTTACTTCAGGCTAGCAATCCCACTGATGCTTGTGGGGCGACGTAAATTTATGCGACAGACAAAAATTAGGCATATCCCCTGAAGGGTATGCTGCCAGAGGTCCGCATTCAAAATCATGATGGTGTTTGGTTCCCAGGATATTGCTGCCCACTGCCCCGCTACTGCCCCTAAGGCTGCCGATGAATCCTTCCAGGATTGGTTTTTGCAGGGAGAAGCCCTGGCCACGGAGCAAAACTATATAAAAGCCCTCCGCTGCTTCGAGGAGGCCGCTATTCTTTGCCCTGCAGATTTGGCATCTCAGGTGTACCAGGCCGTTTGCTGGATACATTTAGATCAACCCGAAAAAGCCCTGGCGATAGCTGAAACGGTCCTATCCCAAAATCAAGACTATTCCCAGGGGTGGCTATTTCGAGGGGTGGCGCTGCACCGGTTAGGACGATACAGAGAAGCCTATGGCAGTTACGACAGAGCCCTGGGCCGGCCTCCTAAAGCTGGGATGTTATCCCGACTGCGGCAACGGTGGCGACAACTATGGAGTAGGGAACTCGCCTATTAAAACGATGCCGGGGTCATTTCCGCGTCTCGGAACCAGGCTGGAGGACTGGACGCAGACCCATTATGGATCTGCTGGGTTGGCCGGTGCCCGGGGGGGGGAAGCGAATTTCTCGCTGATGGTGGGTGGCAGGACTTAACGTTACTGTTCCTCCAATATTGCTCCTTCAATCCAGAACGTGGTCGTCCCAGTATCAGGTTCTGGGTTTATACTTTTTGCCGACTAGGTCTCTCCCTGGGGCTGGGTAGTCTAGCTATAACGAGGGGGTCGTCATAACTTCAAACCCAACGACCCTTCGGGCAGTTAAAAGAGGTTGAATCGCATTTTCATGGTTGAGGTTGAAGCACCCCCAGAGGTCTTTCCATCCCTGGAGACCGCCCTTAAACACCATTTTGGATACGACCAGTTCCGCCCTGGTCAGCGGCAGGTAATTGAGACCGTGCTGAAAAATCAGGACGTTTTAGTAGTAATGCCTACCGGGGGCGGGAAATCCCTCTGCTACCAGCTTCCGGCGCTGCTGAAACTGGGAGTTACCATCGTCGTTTCTCCCTTAATCGCCCTCATGCAGGATCAGGTGGATAGCCTCCAGGACAACGGCATTGCGGCCACCTGCCTGAACAGCACCATTGCCTACGACACCCTGCGGCAGCGGGAGGCGGCCCTACTGAACGGAGACACCAAGCTCCTCTATGTTTCTCCCGAACGGTTCGTCAGCCCTGGTTTTTTGCAGCTGCTGGAGCAGCTCAGTCGGCGGGTAGGCATCAGCTGCTTTGCCATCGACGAAGCTCACTGCGTGTCGGAATGGGGGCACGATTTTCGTCCTGAGTACCGTCAGCTCTCCGTGCTGAGGTCGCACTTTCCCCAGGTGGCAACCATGGCCCTGACCGCTACTGCCACGGAACGGGTGCGTCAGGATATTCTGCAGCAGCTGCACCTGCGGGACCCCCTGATCCATCTGTCCAGCTTCAACCGCCACAATCTGTTCTACGAAGTTCGCCCGAAAACCCGAGAGTCTTACCGTAGCCTTTTAGAGCAGGTTCGCCACCATGCCGGCTCGGGCATTATCTACTGCCTCAGTCGCCGTCAGGTGGATGAGTTAGCTGCCCGCCTGGCCCAGGACGGTGAATCTGTTTTGCCTTACCATGCCGGGCTCAGCGACGATGTGCGGCGAGAAAATCAAACCCGCTTCATCCGCGACGATGTGCGACTGATGGTGGCCACCATCGCCTTTGGTATGGGCATCAATAAACCGGATGTCCGGTTCGTTATTCACTATGACCTGCCCCGCAATTTGGAAAGCTACTACCAGGAGTCGGGTCGTTCCGGTCGGGATGGGGAACCGGCCCACTGCACGGTCTACTTTTCCTATCGGGATGTGGCGACGGTGGAGTATCTCATTGGTCAAAAGACCAACGAAGATGAGCAGCGCATCGCCCGCCAGCAGCTGCGGCAGATGATCGACTACGCCGAAAGTACCGTTTGTCGGCGTCAGATTCAGCTCAGCTACTTCGGAGAAACCCTGAGCCAGGGGTGCGATCGCTGCGACAACTGCGTCAATCCTCCGCCGGTGGAAGACTGGACCATCGAGGCCCAGAAGTTTCTCTCCTGCGTGGCCCGGTGCCAGGAGCGGTTTGGCATGACCCACATTATTGATGTGCTGCGCGGTTCCAAAAAACAGAAAATCATGGACCAGGGCCATGATCAGCTTTCCACCTACGGCATTGGCAAAGACCGTTCGGTGGAGGAGTGGAAACTGTTGGGACGCTCCCTGCTGCACCAGCGAATGGTGGATGAAACCAACGATGGCTACCCGGTGCTGAAGCTAAACCCCATCAGCTGGCAAATCCTGCGCAAGCAAGTTGCGGTGCAGGTGGCGATTCCTCGGGATCTTTCCATTCAGAAGCCGCGCCCTGAAACGATGGATGAGACCCCCGAAGTCGTTCAACTGCTGGCAGAGCTGAAGTCCCTGCGCAAACGCTTGGCGGATGAGCAGGGTATGCCTCCCTACGTGGTGTTTCACGAGTCTACCCTGCGGCAAATGGCCCAGACCCGTCCCCAGGATCTCGATGTTTTCGCTCGGTTATCCGGGGTTGGCCGCCGCAAGCTGGAACAATACGGCCAGGTCTTTGTCGATACCATTCGTATGTTTTGCGCTCAGCATGGTTTGACCACAGAAACGGCTCTGCTAGCGGCCAAAGGCAAGTCCCGGAGCCGCTCCCAACAACCAGGAGACACCCACCGCTATACCCTGGAACTGCATCAGCAGGGACTTTCCGTGGGCGAAATTGCCCAGCAGCGCAAGTTACGCCCCAGCACCATTGCCAGTCATCTGGAAAAATTGATCTTCAATGGTGAATCGGTGGATCTGGACAATCTGGTGTCAGTGGAACGGCAGGATCGGATTCGGGCTGCTATGCAACAGGCAGAAGGAGCTTCATTGACAGAAATTCGCGACCGCCTTGGCCCCACCTATGACTACACCGAAATTCGCCTGGTGCGTGCCGTCTGGCAGATGGAAAGCCAGGCAAGCTAGCAGAGAGCTAGAGAGGGAGTCTAGACCTATCGCAAAAGCCAGGTGGGTGCGGACCCTGCCGAAAAAAGCTGTATTGGCATTCCCGTTTCCACGAAAATCCACGCTACCCGGACCTAATCACTCGAAACCGGTACCGCCGCCTGTAAAATCGCATCCAACAGCCCCGGGAAGGCTTTGGCTAAGTCTTCCCGACGCAGGGAATTCATGTGTTGGGTGCCCTGTTTGCGACAGTAAAGAATACCGGCCTCCCGCAGAATTTTGAAATGGTGGGAGAGGGTCGATTTAGCCACCGGCAAATCTAAATCTGAGCAGGATAACTCTGATTTTGCCGACAATCGTTTCACAATTTCAAGCCGCACAGGGTCCCCCAGGGCATACAATACGCCTGCCAGGGTAATGTCTTCAGGACCAGGATGAAATATAGGGCGCATAATTGCATTATGCCATGGGAAACGCTATAGTTTAATTGTTCGAATTTTTCGAATTAACGAACTTTATTCCCCTGTGGAGGTGACGTTATGGTCGCGATCTCAGAGATTACCCAAGACACGTTTCAATCCGAAGTGCTTCAGAGCGACCTACCCGTACTGGTTGACTTCTGGGCTCCCTGGTGTGGTCCCTGCCGCATGGTTTCTGGTGTTGTAGATGAGGTAGCCCAGCAGTACGACGGTCAGCTTAAGGTGGTTAAAGTCAACACCGATGAGCAACCCAGTATCGCTTCCAACTACGGCATTCGCAGCATTCCCACCCTGATGGTGTTCATGAATGGCGAGAAGGTTGAGCAGTTAGTGGGAGCGGTTGCCAAGACAACTCTGTCCAATGCGGTTGAACCGTTTTTGAGCTAAACCACCGCTGCAAAAGCTCCCGGGGTCCTTCCGCTTCTAAGAGCATCATCTTTTGGTGACGAATCCAAGAACCCTGGGAGCTAAGCTTTACCCAGCGATCCAACAACCCAGATCCCGGGGTTCTGCTTCAAGGGACCACAAGCCTTGGATGATGGATCCAGGAACCTCGGGATCCAAGCGTGACTCCGGCTACCCGAAAAATTCCTCCCTTTAGAAATATCTAAACTATGTCTAAAGACCTCTTTACCCCAATCCAGCTGGGCCCTTACGAGTTACCCAACCGCATTGTCATGGCTCCCCTGACCCGCAATCGGGCCGGTGAGGGAAATGTACCCCAGGACCTGAATGTTCTTTACTACCGGCAACGGGCATCTGCCGGGTTAATCATTACCGAAGCCACCCAGGTTTCTCCCCAGGGGGTGGGCTATCCCGCAACTCCCGGCATCCACAGCCAGGCCCAGTTAGAGGGTTGGAAGCAAGTCACCCAGGCGGTTCACGACCAGGGTGGACGCATCTTTTTGCAGCTCTGGCATGTGGGTCGCATCTCCCACCCTTCCCTACAGCCCAACGGAGAATTGCCGGTGGCCCCCAGCGCGATCGCCCCTAAAGGCGAGGCCATGACCTAGTAGCTGAGGGTTATACAGATTATCCGGCGTTGGCGCAGGTGGCGAGTTAGGAATGGAAGAGTGGGAGGGTGGATGGGTATCGGGTCGTGGGTACTGGGTAATCAGGGGAGACTTTTGGCTGACAACTAGGGCGTGTTTTAAAAGCCAGTCAAAGCCTTATTCTCTCGTACGAGAAATCAAGGGTTTCGGTAGGTTTCAAAACAGAGCCTAGCACCTGATACCCGAGGAGAACTCTGGGAAAGAAAATACCCCCGAGTAGGGGCGCAGGGCCTGCGCCCTTGGTGAGTGGCTAATAAAACGGGTAATTTTGTTGCAAGAGATCTCCTGAAAACCGGAACCTGAAATCTTACCCTACGGAAAGCCGCTCCGCATCTACACCCCTTACCCCTTACTTTCCACAATTTCCGGCTTCTTGAGGGAATCCAGAAACGCCAGGGGGCGACTCATGTTTTCAGCGAAGCCGAGGATGTTGCGATCGCGGTGTTCGTAAAGCACCTCTCCGTTCCGGTTGAACAAAAACGTTGCTCCCCGCTGGGTCAGGTAGGAGGCATCGGGAACGTAGGTGCCCCAGTTGTCCAGGACTTCGGCCATGTTTCGCAGACGCAGGGTGGCCAGTTCGAAAGGGCGCTGGTGGCCTTTGCCCCCGGCCCACTGGAAGAAGGAACCTTTCAGGGGCGGCAGAGGGGTCGCTTTGACCACTTCGTCATCGCCAATCAGCTGGGGGGCCTGGCGATCGCCCCGGTAGCCGCGAAATACTTCCGCCAGGGTACCGGGACTACCGATGCCGGCGCACATCAGCATCAAATTAAGCCAGGCATTCTGGCCAGAGGATAGCCCCGGTAGTTTGAAGGTCAGTCCTTCGTAAAGACCCAGTTGTCGATGCAAATCTGCCGAGGGGTCCATGAACAGCGCTTCGGGGGCAAAGCCGGTGAAGTCGCAGAATTTTTGGCCAGAGTTGCGATTTCCAATCGCGACTGCCCGCACGACGATTCCGGCCTTTTCCAAAATTTCCCTGTCCCGCTGGAGCCACCAGGCGTATTCCAGACTGTCGAAATCTCCTAATTGGGGCAACATGAGCACCAGCAGGCGGTCGGCTCCTTCACAACCGCTGAAGAGAGACGCGACGGAGCCATCGCTGACCCGCTGTCGCTCGGTGGACTTTAAAGTCTCAAGTAACGGTGTCATAGCTACAGATTTTGAGGCTGGTGTGCAAGCAGGGTTACCCGGGCGGATTTCCCACGTAAAGCCAGGACTGGCCTTCCCAAGATTATTACGCCGTTAACTGGGCAAAGCAAGGATGAGTTGAATGGCCAACGATTTCAGCGATGACCCATAGATAGGTCCCGAAACAGGTTTGCCGACGGCATCACTGAAATGTAGCCAGCAATTCCTTCGCCGATTGTAGAGTGTCGGCCTCTGCCGCGGGTTTGTCCTTGCGCCAGCGCAGGATGCGCGGAAAACGCACTGAAATGCCCGACTTATGGCGGGTAGACTCAGCAATTCCCTCGAAGCCAATCTCAAACACATAGCTGGGCTCAACGGAACGGACGGGGCCAAATCGATCGATGGTGTGGCGGCGAATCCATTTATCCAGTTCGTCGATTTCGGCATTGTCCAGGCCGGAGTAGGCCTTGGCGAAGGGAACCAGGTTGTCACCATGCCACAGGGCAAAGGTGTAGTCGGTGAACAGGTTGGCTCGTTTACCGCTGCCCGCCTGGGCGTAAATCAGCACCGCATCCAGGGTCATGGGGTCAACCTTGTACTTCCACCAGTAACCCCGCTTGCGGCCCACCAGGTAGGGACTGTCCAGGGCTTTCATCACTAAGCCTTCTGCCCCCTGCTGGCGGGCATTTTCCCTTAGAGCTGTGAGCTCTGCGAAGGATTTGAACGTTAAGGGAACCGACTGGTGTAAGCGAGGTTCCGTCACTGACTGAAGTAACTTCTCCAGCAGACTTTTGCGGTCCTGCAACGCCTTGTCCCGCACGTCCTGGCCGTGGTGTTCCAGCAAGTCATAGGCGATGAAATGCACCGGGTTTTCTGCCATTACCTTTTTTGATACCCGTTTGCGCCCCAACCGCTTCTGCAAATGGTTGAAGGTCAGGGGCATGCCATCCTGCCAGCAGAGAATTTCCCCATCCAGTACCATGCCGTTGGGAAGGGCATCCCCTGCCGCCTCAATTTCTGGGAACTGGTGGGTCACCAGGTCCTCTCCCCGGGACCAGATGAAGACCTGATCCGCCCGCTTGATCACCTGGGCCCGAATGCCGTCCCACTTCCATTCCGCCAGCCATCGCGAAAAGTCTTCCTGCTGAAATTTTTCTTCGTCAATGGGGGAGGCCAGGAAAAAGGGATAGGGCTGGCTGGGGGCATTTTCGGTGGCCTCCTGGCTGGCCAGCCGTTGGTAGAACTCTGTTGTGGGCCCAAATTCCCCCATCAGGCGATGGGCCAGTACCGATTCCGGAACATCCACCGCCGCCGAGAGCCCTTTGATCACCAGTTTTTCCGATGCCCCCACCCGAAAAGCCCCGGTCAGAATCTTGTTCAGTACAAAAATTTCATAGTCTTCCAGGGCCGACCACCAGGACACGATTAAGTCTCGTTTCTCTGCATCAGTTTCCACCTGTTTCACCAGGGGGATGATGTCCTCCATCCACTGGTGCAGGGGAATAGGCTCTTTGTTTTGATCCGGGTTTTGATCCGGCAGGGGGGTATCCCGCAGCAGCAGGGCAATGACTTCAGCGGAATCCCCCACGTGGGAGTAGCTCTCTTTGAATAACCACTCCGGGATGTCGGAAATCTGCAGAAACACATCCCTCAGCACCCTTGAAGTGACGGTGCGTTTGCGGGTTTTGCCCAACAACAGGTACAGGGCCCATACTTTATCGGCGGGGTCGGCTTCGTTAAAGTAGACGGTGAGTGATCTCACCTTTTCATTCGTAGAAGTGGTCCCATCGACTTCCCGAAAAAGCTGGGTAAACCGTTTCATGATCCAGGCAACTGTTCGTTTGCTATTGTCCTCGATGAGCCCCTGACAGCAGCCACATGTACCAGGGCATCCCCCTGGTTCACCAGGGGATTTTGCCCATGGCCAATCACCAACCCCTCCATGGGGCTGCGCACCTGCACCGGCTTATCGCCAAAGGTATCTGTAATAAAGCCTAACGGTTGTCGCCGCTTCACGACATCACCCAAATTTGCAGAGCGGTGCCAGATGCCTCCCCGGGAAGCCCGCACCCAGCGAGTATCGTGGGACTCCAGGGTATCCAGGGGATGGGATAGGGTATTGGAAGCATACATGCCCAGGTAGGCCATGACTCGATAAATGCCGTCTACCCCATGCTGAATGGCGTCTTCATCAAACCGCAGAGCTTCCCCAGCCTCATAGACAAGGGTCGGAATATTCCCCTTCGCCGCCGCCTGTCGCAGGGAGCCATCCCGAATCGAGGCGTGAATCATCACGGGTGCCCCAAAGGCCCGGGCCATATCGTAAGTGGCCGGATCTTCTAAATCGGCTCGAATCTGGGGCAGGTTTATCCGGTGGAGGGCCGCCGTATGCAAATCAATGCCGTGGGTACACTGGCTCACCACCTCCCGCATAAATAATGAGGCAATACGGCTGGCTAAAGATCCCCGATGGGAGCCAGGAAAGGCCCGGTTCAGGTCCCGTCGATCGGGTAAATAGCGAGACTGCTCCAGCAACCCAAAAATATTCACCACCGGTACCGCAATCACCGAACCGCTCAGCCGGTGAGGTTTTAGTACCTTCATTACCCGGCGGATAATATCTACCCCGTTCAGCTCATCTCCATGGATGGCAGCACTGAGCCAGAGCCGGGGACCAGGCTTTTTGCCGTTGATGACGGTTACCGGCAGGGACAACATCGTCCCTGTGGGCAGTCGGGCCGCCGGTAGATCTAGCTTCAGTCTTTTGCCGGGAGGAATAGTTTCCCCTCCTACGACCAGGTTTTCTACTGGCAATTTAGGCGGGGTGAGTAAGGGGCTATCCGCCCCAACGCGCTTCAGAGAGTCTTTAGAATTTTTCACCAATCCAGTCTCCCTTGCTGGGGAGGCTTTTATTTGTGGTTAATATAGCGGATTGATGAAAAACGGTTGTTGCCAAGGGAGGTTTAATCAGCGTTCGATTCTGAAGAACGATCCTCCAGCCTTTCCGTTTCGGGGCAGTCTTCTGCCAGGGGGAAGTCGAAGTCTCCCCGGGGAACTGCAGCCAGCCGCTGCATTACAGAACCGATACTTTCTAAACGAATCATTTCCTCCCAGGAGCAAGTTTCGTCTTCTTCTTCGGTTTCGTAGCGAAGGCTGACTAAATCTCCTTCAATGTCTAAAATGCGGGCTCGTTCAATCCATCGCTGCTGGTCCCGCAAATAAATCCACACTTCTCGACCATCACAGCAAAGCTGGTAGATCTTACGGTGTAGCATGGGTCGCGTCTCCTTACGGATAACATCAACGCTTGTTCGCCAAGGCAGTGTTCAGGAAGGCGAACATTTCCCTTACAGAGTTATGCTCCTGACGTCTGTCACAGTGTAGTACAGATTTCACCCCGAACGTAGATGCGCCGTCTACGGTTGAAAAAGGGATTGGGGACTTTTAACCAGATGGGGAACGCAATCCTCCAGGCACTGCGTTTAGATCTACTCCCTGCTTATCAATTCATCGGCTTAGACGAAGTAACCCTGGATACAATCCTTCCCTCGCCACTGACCTCCCTTCCACTTTTTGAGGCCGCTCAACTTTCGGGGGGCGAGCCCTGACCACAGGCTGTGGTCGGCCCCAGGGAGTCCGACGAAATTAGACGGAAAATACGGCTTTGGCTTAGGAGATCTCTGGAAACAAATTTCCCCATTTTGTGAGGCCATTACCAAGGGCGCAGGGCCTGCGCCCCTACTCGGGGATATTTTCTTTCCCCGCATTCTCCGTAGGAATCATCCATCCCTGTTTCAAGGTCAAACGCTATATTGGAAACCAACTCTAATAAGCAGTTCTGCCCCCATTCGTTATGCTCTTGCATCTCTGCACCTGGCCCGAGGTTGAAGCATATTTAACTCAATCGTCCGGACTCATCGTTCCCATTGGTTCTACCGAACAGCACGGCCCGACCGGACTCATTGGCACCGATGCTATTTGTGCGGAGGTGGTGGCCAAAGGGGTCGGTGAAGCGACCAATGCCCTGGTTGCTCCCACCATCAGTGTGGGGATGGCGCTGCACCATACGGCATTCCCTGGAAGCATGACCTTGCGCCCCAGCACCCTGATTGCGGTGGTTCAAGATTATCTCAAGCCTTTAGCGCGCTACGGATTCACCCGATTCTTTTTCATCAACGGCCACGGGGGCAATATCGCCACCCTCAAAGCGGCTTTTGCTGAAACCTACACCGCCCTGGCCGAAGCCCAAGTTCCCCAGGCGGGACAGGTTCGTTGCAAAGTTGCGAACTGGTTTATGTGCCGGTCCGTCTACAGTCTGGCGAAAGAACTCTACGGTGATCAGGAGGGTTCCCACGCTACCCCCAGCGAAGTGGCCCTGACCCAGTACGCCTACCCCGACCACATCAAACGGGCAGAACTGAATCCACCGGTGGCTCCCTCGGGCCACTCCATTTACAGTCCGGCCGATTTCCGCCAGCACTACCCCGACGGACGCATGGGTTCTAATCCTGCCCTGGCCACCCCAGACCATGGCAAACGCCTCTACGAAGCCGCCGTTAAGGATTTGACTAATGATTATCTGCAGTTTCTTTCAGCGGCGTGAGATTGGGTAGTAGCGGGTAGTGAGAGGTTGGGTGGAGGGTAAAGAGGGAGAGCAAGCCGGTTGTCGGTAGTAGGTTATTCCTTCACCAATTCACCCACCTCACCTATCCTCATTCTGCACCTGCTCAATCTGATGCATGACCTGACGGATTTCGTAGGCATCCACAGCATCCGGCTTTTCGAACAGGTAATGCTCCAAATCAAGGTAGGCCTTGGATAGTTCCCCCTGCTGGTAGTAGATCAAACCGCGATCGCGGAGCTCCGTCACCGACTCGGGATAAATCATCAAAATTCGATCAATGGCATCCAGAGCCTTGGGCACATTGCGCTGCTGCAGGTAGATCATCTTCAAGTTGGTCAACATTCGCACCAAAAATTCCGTTGGGGAAATCGGTTCCAAATGCTGCGGGTTGAGCCGGGCTGTATCGCCGAACATCTGCTTAAATCGGTTCCTACAATCCTGCGCAAACAGAATTTCCCCCCCATGGTAGGGGTCTACAAACATATCCATTTCATCCACCGTCGGGCGAATCAGAAAATGCCCCGGCATGCCAACTCCCACCATCGGGAAATCAATCCGTTTAGCCAGTTCCAAATAAACCAGGGACAGGGTAATTGGGATACCCCTGCGCCGGGCTAAAACCTCATTCAGAAAGCTATTGCGCGGGTCGTAGTAGTTGCTGACATTGCCCGAGAAGCCCAATTCCTTAAACAGAAATTGGTTTATGGCCCGAATAATTTTGAGGGGGTACGGCTCCTGGGGAAGGGTTTCTCGGAGGGATTCTGCCATGGCGTCGAAAATGGCCAGTTGCTCCGCCACATCCAAATCGGGATAGTCTTCCTGGGCCAGGTACAACGCCGCCCGGGCCAAATCTACCTGGTCCTTAGGCTGTTGCAGCTCTTGCAACAGCAGCTGGCGGGGGGGTGCAGAATTCATCATCGGGCTTATTCGCTACTTGTTATAGTCTTTGCCGCTACCGTAGGTTAGGGCCTCGATCCAACGATGGCTATAGTATCGCTGAACCGGCGGCAATCTCCTAGCGATGGGTTCTAAAGCCGTCGCCAAAGGTTCTAGGGTACTGTAAAAAGCCAGCCTGAGATAATGACCCACCCACATTACCAGAGCCGGAAGACCAACCTGGGGAATAATCCTAGCCACTAATAACGGATGCTTTACGGAGGTCACGAGCAAAGTCTTGGCCAGGGGGCCAAACTGCACCACATCCTGCAGGAAAGGTTTCAGAACCGGATCCCCGAGGCTGGCCATGTCCTCAAAGATAGTGGCTAAAAGATGGTTAATCTGATCTTCAGGAACCGTCTGGTCTACCCCAACGCTCATGGATTTTTGAAAGAGCCAGGTCACCGATAGATTGGGCTGGTAGGGTTGCAGTTGAGCCAGGGCCCTTGCCCCCAGGCAGTCCGTAGCCAGAGCTTCATCTAAACCATGCACCAGGCGCGGCAGGTGACGAATCATCGCACCAAAGCCACCGAAGCTCAGGGGCGACTGACTACCGCTGCTGTCTCCCACCGCCAGAATTCGGCCCCAGGGGTACTGCAAGGGACTCTGGCGGTAGCAGGGGAAAAAGCCAAACAGAGCCCGTTGAATGCGCAACTGGTCGAGGCTGATGTGCTGGTACTCCGGCAGTAGCCGCCAGTATTCCTCGAACAATTCCGTCAGGCTAAGCCGGTTTGGGTCAGCATCTAAATAAGTGAACAAATAAGTTGTGCGCCCATCCCGGGCCGGAAACGCCTCCCAAAAATACTGGCACTGGTTACGAATGGGGGTAAACGACGCAATCAAATCCCCCGTTTGATTCTGGTCATAGCCCTCCGCACAGGTACCCACCACCAGACATACGCCGTCGGGTTTCTGCCCATCTCGGGCCTGCAGGGCAATGGGCGAAAAATGCCCCATGGCATCAATCAGCAGTCGGGCAGCGTACGGTTGATCGGCTTTGACCAGCACCCCATTGGGATGCACCCAGGCTCCCTCGAAGGTTGCCTGCTCAAACAACTGCCCCCCCAATTTCAAAAACTTGGCCTTAAGCTGATCCAACAAACTCACTGGATCAACCCCCACATTGAGCACATCTTCCACCCAGATCGGTTGCCCCTGGCCAAACTGCAGCCGGGCAGGGTTGTATGCCGAAGCGATGACACCGTCAATGGCTTCTGGAGTCAGCAATCCCAAGTCCGATAGGGTGGAAAGCTCCCGGCGGGAAATATTCCACTCCTGGTCACGGCCTCGCAGCATACCCCGTTCCAGCAGGGCCACCCGCCACCCCCGCTGGGCCAGGGCCACCCCCAGTACAATTCCCAGGGTGCCGCCGCTGATCACGACGTCCCACTCCAATTCCTCCAACGGCGCATCAGATTCATACACCACAGACTGCATAGGCAAATCCCCAGCCTTACAGGCGGACCATCGCTCATCTGCCAGGGTCAGACCCCTTAGCGGATTCCCGGGCAGTCCAGATAACATACGCTCAGTCAGCGTCATAGGGATAAGCCTCTCCAGTTGCGGTTCTTCTTGATCCTACAGACCTTTTCAGAAACCGATGGATGTCTGATGCCAACGGCCTGACGACGGGGGCACAACGGCAATGGAGTGGCCTCGGCGAGCAATGGTCCAATTCCTCACCCCTGAAACCGGCCCTCCCTTAGAATAAATGTGAAGTTTTACAAATCATTTATTCACCAACTACTATGGGTCGCCGCAGTTTTATTTTGACAATTTGCAGCCTCTGTCTGGTCTGGCTGGTTGGGCTCATGGGGGCTGACTCCGCCTTCGCCTTGGGCGGACCCCAAATTTCCCTGGGGAGTCTTGCCCCCGACTTTTCCCTGCCAACCAATGGTGGCGATGGCGATGTTGCCCTGGCGGACTTTCGAGGACAGTGGGTCATCCTTTACTTTTATCCGAAGGACTTTACCTCTGGCTGCACCATAGAAGCGCAACGATTCCAGCGGGACATTGAACAATACCGCATGCGGAATGCCCAGGTGATCGGCGTGAGCGCAGACAGCGTCGCTTCCCACGAAGAATTTTGCGATGCCGAGGGGTTAGAGTTTCCCCTCCTATCTGATCCCGAAGGGCTGGTCAGCAAAGCCTACGGTTCCTGGCTGGGGGCCATGTCCCTACGCCATACCTACGTGATTGATCCCCAGGGAAGGATCCAGGCCCGATTCCTGGGAGTCCGCCCGGTCATCCACAGCCAGGAGGTCCTGGCCACCCTAGATCAACTCCAGCAGGAAGCTGCTGCTTAATTTCGGTGCCGCTTCAGCCCCCCGGATCCTGTAGAACCGATCTCTGGGATCTCAGGCGGCAATTTCTATCTTTTCTCCAGACTATTATTCCCCAGTCATTTTCCAAGCCCACATTTCTCCTGGGACAGGGCTTACGGAAGGACGGGGATTTTTTATGGACTTCATACCATTCAGAGTTCCAACCAGGTTGATTCAGAGCTAATGATATTGATTTCGAGCAAAAAGTGTAAAACCTTTTCAAAGGGTTTCGCCCTTACGGCCCCCTCAAAATGCCGAAATCCCTTTCGGGGCAAAGCTTCATGCCTTTTTGGATCGGGCCGTTGACTTATTGCGATTGGGTTGCAATAATTTTTTCGAATGGGTATTTTATTAGTAACGGTCATCAATAAGCGAATTGCAGAACAGGTGTTCTGCCCGGAGATTTGCTTTCCAATGCTCACCGGGCAAACGTCCTGACCGTGCCTTCTGTGCTTTATCGGTTCGCCAGGCGAAGCTATTTCGGGTTCTGCACCAAGTCCAGTTCGAAAACGGTAGCTTTCCCCCAGGCAAAACTCTCCTTCTAGACTGGGACAAGGTTTAGTTCAGAATCGCTTTCATTAACTGCTGAGCTGATCGCCGTTGCCTCCCAGGTCTAAACCAGTGACGGTCTCTCTTCTCTATCGACAATCCATTATGAAAACCCTTGACTCCAGCTACCTTCCCGAACCGCCCCGGTCAGATACAGAAATCCGCCTTGACCATATTTCAAGATGGAACGTCTACAACCGCCTCTGTGAGCTAGCGATTCCCTGCCATTGCCGGTGTGGTAACCCGTTACAGGTACAGATCACCACAGCTACCGAGGCGATCCAATTGTGGAGCGTCATTCAGCAGTGCACTTCACCGAAGCCTGCCGCCGTTGACTATTTAGAACGCTGCTGGCAACAGGAGTGTTGTGCATGAGCCAGACCCTGTCCTTTCCCACCAAAACCATGGATTCAGCATTCACAGCCCAGGCCCAATTACTGCAAGGTCGTTATCTTGAGCCTCACCGATCTAGCAAAGGCAAGCTTAAAGGGGTCATCCTTCAAACTGGCGATGGGACTTACACCATAAAGCTGCCCAAATATTTAAGGCCCATGTTGGTTCGGGAACTCCAACCCGCAGCCTTTATCCAGGTTTGGGCCTATCCGGATGATGAGGTTTGGCGCGCCATCAATGTCTTGCCCATGGCCTCGGCGGAAACGGAAGCCTTGCTCCAGCAGTGGCAAGGCTCTTCCCCTGAACCTGTGAAGGCTGCAGGGAACCCAACCCAGGCTCCTGGCGACACTCGCCCCCCCAGAAAAAAATGTATTCAAGTTTGCCGCAAGGGCAAATGCTACAAGCAGGGAAGTAAGCATATTTGGAATGCCTTACAGGCAGAAGTTGAAGCCAACCCCGCCCTGCAGCACATTTCCATTGAAGCGACGGGGTGCATGAAAGCCTGCAAAAAAGGCCCCAATCTTAAGGTACAGCCGAAAGGGAAAATGCTCAGCGGCATGACTCCCGAAGAGGCCATTGAGGTGCTGGCTAAATGTCAATGACGACAAAAATCCCCCCTTTAGCCCACTGGCCCAAGGGGGGATGATTCTCGGATGCAAAAAATCTTTACCAGCCCAGTTTTAAGCTGTCTTGAGTCAGGAAATGTTCTAGATGGTAGGCCCGTTCTTCGGTTTTAAGCAGAATTTGCTCCAACAGGTGTCGGGTGGCCCGATCTCCGAGACTTTCAGCCTGAGCAGCCAAACGACGAAGCATTTCGATCAAAGATTGTTCAGCCTTCATGTCATGATCGATCATCACGCGGCAGCGGAACACATCATCAGACTCCTGGTCAAAGCAGCAAAGCTCTGCCAGCTTACCAAAGGTCAGCGCTGGCACACCGCCGAGTCCATGCAGACGTTCGCCAACATCATGAGCATGTTCTTGAACTTCTTCATAGCTTTCCGAGAAATACTCGTGCAGCATGTAATATTCAGAACCTTCGACCACAAAGTGGTGCTTTTGATACTGCAAATAAAGAGCCATGAAGCTGGCATATGCAGCTCCTAACCCTTCTACAATCGGCTCTGTAACCGTTTTTTCTAGCAGAATCGGATTGTCAGCAACCTCACTATAAGATTGCAGGAGAGTCTCAGTAACTGGCATAGTATTTTCCTCAGGTTGGCGACCGGCTTTGTCGCCCCATGATGTAAGGGTCGTTTCCAGCCGGGGTCTATTCGTTTAATACACTTAGATGCATAAACCGGCAAACATTACTTTTTCAGCTTACATCTTTTTTCGTAATCTTGAGGAACATTTTTTGGGTAATTTAGTTACAAAATTTGGAAACTCTTAAGAAATATTCTAGATACCGAAAACTATTTTCAATAAAGAAAAAACCTATATCGAAAATGATTTTCGATAGTTCCTGTCCGGCGCTTTAAGGAATTACAGACATGACATCTCAACGGCTACAAGACCAAGACTTTCAGCATCCTCAAACACTCAAATCCTTGCTGAATCAGGAAGGATTTCGGGTGACGAGTCAACGGAGAAAGATTCTCGAATTGTTTGAAATCGATCACAAGGGGCAGCATTTAAGTGCTGAAGAAATTCACCAAGCTTTAGCAGCACAGGGAGAGTCTGTCAGCTTTTCCACGATCTACAGAGCCCTGCATACCCTGGTGGGTATCGGCCTGTTACGGGAGGTTGAGTTAGCCGAAGACAGAAAACTCTATGAGCTGAGCACTCCCCTGATCAATCCCCATCACCACATTGTTTGCATGCACTGTGGCACGTTCAAAGAATTCATTGATGATCAGGTCAGCCAGGTGAGTAGCCAAGAAACCTCCCAGCGGGGCTTCTCCCTTGTTGACTGCCAGTTCACCATTTTTGGCGTTTGTCCCAATTGCCAGGAGTCATCTGTCCTAGCCTGAAGGAGAAAGGCCAGGACAGATGTGCCTACTATGATTGGAAGACCTGTGGGGTCAAAGGCTAACATTCGCGAGGGACCGGCGCGGATCATCGCTCCGCAGGGTTTGCAGCTTTTCGTAAAGCTCCCGTTCGGCATCGCTGAGGTTGGTCGGTGGGATGATATTCACCGTAATGAGTAAATCGCTGCGGCCACCCTTGGGTTTGGGCCACCCCTTGCCCCTCAGTCGCAGGGTCTGGCCTGACTTAATGCCCGCGGGTAAGTTCATCGTTACGCTGCCATCGGGAGTGGGTACGTCAATCTTGCCCCCAAGAACAGCCTCGTCCGGGGTAATGGGTACCTCGCAGGTCAGATTATCGCCATCAAACTTGAACAGGTTGTGGGGAGTGAGCTGAACAATCAAATAAATATCCGACCGCTGGTTATTGTAGGGATTGGCTTGCCCCTTTCCCTTCAGCCGGATTTTGCTGCCCTGCTTTGCCCCCGGCGGAATGCGAACCTCGACGTGATCCTGACCAATGCGTAACCGCTTTTGGGTGCCGTGGAAAGCCTCGCTGAGGGTGAGGTTAATATTGGCTTCCTGATCAAAAGATTGGCTTGCTGCGGCATTGTCGAAACCAAATCCAGGGGTGCCAACGCCACCGGGACCCGGTGCCCCATAGGTGTAGGTGCGAGTACGAGCCCGACTGGGCCCCCCGGCCCCAGGACCACCAAAGCCGCCGGTACTGAAGCGCCCTAGCAGCTCATTGATAAATTCGTCGAAGCTGCCGTAGTTGCTGAAGTCGAAGCCGCCAAAATCACCTGGGGCACCAGCATAGCTGCCGCCACCCCGGCTGGCCTGTTGCCAGTACTGGCCAAATTGGTCGTATTTCTGGCGTTTTTCAGGGTCGGATAGGACTTCGTAGGCCTCGCTGACTTCCTTAAACTTAGCCTCAGCTGTTTTATCTCCCGGATTGACGTCAGGGTGGTATTTGCGGGCAAGTTTGCGGAAGGCTTTTTTAATCTCGTCGGTTTCTGCAGTCCTACTGACCCCCAACACCGAGTAATAATCTTTGAAGTCAGTAGCAGCCATCCCGTTATCACTCCCAGATACATCACGTAAAGCCTAGCAAACTCAAGGGGGCCGGGTGGTTCGGTTTTCTAGATTCCCTGGGGGTAGAAGTCCAGATGAGTTTTGGCTTAGTACTGTTGATCCAGGCGCAACAGGGTTTCCAGCAGCACGTTAGCGCCCTGAACACATTCTTCAGGGGTGGTGTACTCAATTTCGGAGTGGCTCACCCCCCCTTCACTGGGCACAAAAATCATGCCCATGTCGGTAAAGCGACCCATTTCGAGGGCATCATGACCGGCGCGACTGGGCATATGAAGGGAGCGATAGCCCAAACTATCGCTGACAGCTTCGATGGTGGCCTGAATGGGTTTCGCGGCCGGGCTGGGGGCAACATCTAATTGGGGCAGCATGGTAATGCGAGTGTCGGTGGCCCTGGCGATGACTACCATCTCCTGTTTAAGGTCCTCTACCAGGCGGTTAATCACCTCCCGGTCAAGATCCCGCACGTCAAGGCTGGTTTGGACTTGGCCGGGGACAATATTGGCGGCGTTGGGCCACACTTTGAGGGAACCTACGGTAGCGACCCGTTGACCGGGGGGATCGGTGGCCAGTCGGTTCACGGCAAGGACAATCTGGGCCGCTGCCACCAGGGCATCCTGCCGCTGGCCCATGGGAGTAGTACCTGCATGGTTGGGACGTCCTTCAATGTGAATCTGGTACCGTTGCATGCCAACGACCCCCTCTACCACGCCGATTTGCTTACCCGCAGTTTCCAGCACCCCACCCTGCTCCACGTGGAGTTCGACAAAGGCGCAGATATCTTCACGGGTACGACGGGCCTCGGCTAGTCGAGCCCAGTCTCCACCAACTTGAGCAACACAGTCATCGATAGGGTGACCATCTTTGCGCCGATAGTCATTCACCTCAAGGGAGGCCGTACCCGCCATAGCTCGACTGCCAATCATGGTGTCTTCTTCGTCGGTAAAGACAATCACCTCGAAGGGATGGTCGAGCATAATCTGGTTTTCAGTCAGGGTGCGGGCGACTTCAATCCCTGCCAGCACCCCTAAATTGCCGTCAAACTTACCGCCACAGGGCACGGTGTCGATGTGGGAACCGGTTGCGATCGCGGGCTTTTCCAGTCTTCCGGGCAGTCGGCCAATCATGTTTCCGGCTGCATCGAGACGGACCTCTAACCCGGCCTGAAGCATCCAGCGGCGCACCAGTTCACGCCCCTGCATATCTTCCTGGCTAAAGGCTAAACGGCATATGCCACCGTTTCCTAAACTGCCAATTTGAGCCAGATCATCCAGGCTTTGGTTGAGCCGATCGCCGTTGACACCCAGCTTTACTGCGACAGTCATAATTCTCCTAGGGGTAAGGGGTTCATGGCAGAGTTCAATCTCCCAGAGGGATTCAATCTCCCAGAGGGAATTGCACGAGAAGATTGAAAACGGTTAATTTAGAATCGTAAAAAAATTCTAAGAACAGGACTGTATACTGTATACCACTTTGATGGGGCCTCAGGTTTAGAGTTTCCTCCGGTGGGTCAGGGGAGTTCTTCAACAGACTCAAAAGAATATTGAGGAAAAGCCGGTCTCCCAGGGCATCAGGAAGTTTTAAATATGGGAAAATCCTTGGGCTGCCCCCGGTCAGGGCTTCTGGCAAACCCCAAATAAACTGGGCCTTACCCCTGGAACATCATGAAATGATGACTCTCAGGGCAAAAACCGATCCAACGCTGCCTTCAGCTCGGCGATCTCATCCTCAATGTTGCCCTCCTCGGCGGCCCGGCTGATGCACTCGCTCAGGTGCTCATCCAAAATAATTCGGGCAACCCGGTCCAACGCCCCCCTGACAGCCGCAATCTGTACCAGCACATCAGGGCAAGGACGACTCTCCTGCACCATGGTCTTGATGCCTCGAATATGCCCTTCAATGCGCGCCAGGCGATTCACAATCCGCTTCAACGACTCAGGATCATGGACATGGGGATGAATGTCCCTGCTGCTGTCGCCAGTGACAGAAAGGTCGTGGAGGTGCGAATGAGGGTGGGGATGGGGATCGTGCAAGGAAGCCTACGCCGGGGTAAAAGTGAATTCAATCAGGAGGACCATTGCTTTCCCCGATTTAAGGCAGGATGTATCGGAAACAGTCATGGGCATTGCTTAAATGGGAAAAGCAGGAAATCTTCAGGACATAGCTAAGGTTGAAGGTTAACCCCCGTCAAAACCAGACAATTCAGCCAGGGTTTCCAGGTCTTTAGTGCCCGGGTAAAATTCGCCGCCGATTTCCCAGGTAGGGTAGCCCTGGATGCCTTTTTCTTGACAGAGTTGGGGCTGGGCGTTTTCCCCGTCAGCCGCACATTCTACATAGGGAATCTGGTCAATGGCGGCACCAAACAGTTCCTTTTGATCATTACAGTGAGGGCACCAGTAGGCTCCGTACATGGTGGCTCCGGTCTCATCCAAATGGTTGGCCAGTTGGGCTTCGTAGCTGGCATTGTCCACGGCAGCTTGTTGGGCCGCACATCCAGCTAATAGGGAAGCGGTTAGGGCCATTGCTCCTGTCCATCGGAGGGAAGATTTAACCAAGGCCCGGATGGAAAGAAATGCGAGCATTTGTGCGGGCATTTGAGCCATAACAGTCGTCCTCTACCTAAAACGTCCTCAGCTAAATCGGGGAAATTCACCCAACGACAGTGTAGCGTCAACCCCTCCTAATGGGGAAACTGCCCGGGTTGGTTGCTGGTAATGACCCGATAGATGGACCAATCATTCGCGGATCGGCGAGCAGGTTTACTGGCGGTTCAGGGTTTCCCCGCCCGGGGTTGGCGAAACCGGTAGATATCCTCAAGTACAGTAGTCCAGCCCGCAACCAGAGACCGCACAATCTGCTCCCCCTTTTCCACCGTGGCTACGGTGGGGTCTCCCAATACTCCACTGGCGCTCAGGTCCCCCGTGACCCAGGCGAACGGCAGAGCCCCTTCCATGGTTAGCCAGCTGGCCGTGGGCAAATCCTGGGGATACTCGGCCCGAGCCAGATGCTGTCGAACCTGATCGGGCATAATCGATAGCATCAGGCTGGTTTCTGCATCACCGGCATGGATGCCTAGCTCCAATTCTTTTTCCGATAGCAATTCTCCGGTACAGTTGGGCACCGCCCAGATAAACAACGGAAAAACCATCAAGTCAGGATAGGTCTGGTGTAAATCCCGGGCAGCAATCTCTAGCACCTGAGGTTGCCCGCCATGGGCATTGACCAGTACCAGCTTACGGAAGCCAGCCCGGTAGAGGCTGGTGGCAATGTCCTGCAGCACCATCAGCAGGGTTTGGGCTGACAGGGTAATGGTGCCGGGGAAATGGCAGTGCTCATTTGATTTGCCGTAGTACAGGGGGGGCAAACAATAGGCCAACACATTGGGATCAAGTTGCTCAAACGATCGCCCAAGCACCTCGATACAGATAGCGCTATCCACCGCCAGGGGCAGATGGGGGCCATGCTGCTCAATCGCCCCCAGCGGTTGGACAATGACCACCTCTTCCCGATGGGGCATGGCTTCGATATCAGGCCAGGTCAAGTAGGGATAAAAACGATGGGGAGGAATAGCGCCATGCATAGCCAACACAATTTTGTTTGCAAAATAGCTTCTGTGTCTGAAGCCTAGCGTATTTCGGTGAGGGAAACCGAGCCCAGGGAGACCAGATTTTACGGGAAACGAAATCGCAGATTTTCAGCAAGCCTTGACAAAAGACCTTGACACCTTTGGGGCGAACGGTAAAAATAAATACACAAATAAATCGTTCATCTCTCACTGGGGAGTCTCACTGGAGAGACGGAAGTAGGGCAAATGCCTGAAGGAACGCGCCTCTGTTAATCACCTTCACTTTAGGAGAGGCGAATATGTCCCTTAAATACCGCGGAATCAGCTACGACACCTCTGCAGTAAACATCTCTGTTGCTGAAGAGGTCATTGGTCGCTATCGTGGCGCTGTTGTTACCCGTTATGTGGCCAAGTGCGTCCATGCCAAGCATTCCACCAGTCTGAAGTATCGCGGAGCGATCGTCCGGTAGCCAAAACGCTGGGATCGGATCTTTTTCTTTCATTGAGTTGCAGAGCACTCCCAACCTGGGGGTGCTTTTCTGTAAGGAAGACAGAGAAGCCTTTATGCTTAAACCGTAGGGCGTAAGTTCATTTCATTTCATCCCCGTGGCTTTGACGTGGCAGTTTTTTGGTATTTCGCTGGCTTATTAACCGGTTTAGGGTTGCTCTGGTGGCAAACAAGGCGCTACCAGAAGCAACAGAACCGTCTGCAGAGGTTGCTGCAGGTCCCCACCTGGAGTGCAGCCCTCGATAGTGTTAATCAACTGGTCAAAAGGCAACCCCAACAGCAACAACAGCTCAAATCCCTGGGAATGAATCTGGGTAACTTAGAACAAGTTCTTCAAAGGGCACCCATAGGTTATCTCCAGGTGGATGATGAAAACCGTTTGACTTGGTGCAATGAAGAGGCAAACCGGCTGCTGAAAATGAATCAGCTATCGAATGGGGCGGTTGACCGTCCACGACTGCTAATTGAAGTAGCCCGGTCATACGAACTAGATGCGTTGATCGACGAAACCCGCCAAAAACAAACCGCCTGTGAGCGAGAGTGGATGCTTTATCGCATTTCTCCCGATCCCCTACACCCTAAAGAAGAACCCACCTATCCCCTCAGGGGACTCGCCATTCCCCTGGAGCAGGATGATGTGGGAGTATTTTTGGAAAATCGCCAGGAGGCAGCCCTCCTGGTGCAGCAGCGGGATCGCTGGACCTCTGACGTGGCCCACGAACTCAAAACCCCCCTGACTTCTATTCGCCTGGTGGCCGAAACCCTTCAATCCCGGGTTGATCCGCAGCTAAAGGGGTGGCTTGATCGACTGATTAACGAAACCCTGCGCTTAAGTAACTTGGTGGAAGATTTACTCAATCTCAGTCAGCTCCAGGGACATTCCCCCCAGGGTTTAACCTTAAAGCCGGTAGATTTACCCCAACTGATTCAAGCCGCCTGGTTAAGCCTAGAGCCCTTAGCCCAGGAGAAGTCTGTGTTACTTCAGTATGATGGACCTCAAGACTGTTTGGTGGCTTTAGATGAACCCCTATTCCATCGGGTCCTGATCAACCTAATCGACAATGCAATTAAGCATAGCCCTCGTCAATCCACCCTCTATGTTGCCCTAGGAACCGACCCTCAAGCTGAGGCAGCACAAGACCAGACGAAATCTGGGGGACTTTGGTTAGAAGTCATGGATAATGGGCCGGGGTTTAACTCCAGGGACTTACCTTACATCTTTGATCGGTTCTATCGCGCCGACCCTGCTCGCAGCCGTAGTAACCCCGTGGGGTCTTTGTCCCCTCTAGTCAACCGACCAGAGGGGACAAAGACCCCACCGTTAGAATCCAGTCGGGGCAGTGGGCTGGGACTGGCCATTGTGCACCAAATTGTGGAAGCCCATGGGGGCTCCATTTCGGCGGCCAATCATCCTGATTTAGGAGGTGCCTGGCTACGACTATGGTTACCCACCTCGGATTGATGAGATTTATCCCGGGTGACGCCAGTTAACCGATAACGAAAGACAATCTTTCGGACCAAGTAGATCTGATATAAAGTTTTTTAACAGCCCCCTTTTAAAAACGGGGCCTCTATGAATAGCCTGCTTGAATGGAGATATATACTTAACGGCCTATGGCAGAGCGACTCCAAAAAGTGCTGTCCCAGTGGGGTATCGCCTCCCGCCGCCAGGCTGAAGAACTGATTCAGCAGGGGCGGGTTACGGTAAACGGCAAAATCGCAGGGCTTGGTCTCAAGGCGGATCCTGAGGAGGATAACATTGCCGTTGATGGTCAAGCTATTCTCCCAGAGCATAGACCAGGGCATCACTATCTGCTTCTCCATAAACCCCTGGGCATGGTTTCGACCTGTGCTGATCCAGCCGGAAGACCTACTGTCATAGAGGTTTTGCCGAAAGTTTTGCGCCAGGTGGGTATGCACCCTGTGGGACGATTGGATACCTATTCAACCGGTGCCCTGCTCCTGACGAACGACGGCGATTTCACCTATCGCCTAACCCATCCCAAACACGATGTCAGCAAAACCTACCGGGTTTGGGTTGAGGGCCGTCCCCAACCCTCAACCTTAGAGATCTGGCGTCAGGGGATGGAGCTAGAGGGCCGGTTAACCCGCCCATCTAGAGTCAACGTCTTGAACCAAAACTCCCCTGAGCGAACGTTGCTGGAGGTGGTCATGTGGGAAGGGCGAAATCGGCAAATACGTCGGGTTGCCCAAACCCTCGGACATCGAGTGCTAAGCTTACATCGAACTGCCATTGGCCCCATTCATCTGGGTAAACTTTCCCCTGGGGAATGCCGATCTTTATCCAGCCGCCAACTTAAGGCATTATTAGCTGAGGCTAGTCGACGGGAACCGCACAGCGAATCGATTCCCTATGTTCAGTTCAACCAACGCGTTACCGAGTGATGCTCCCTGTATGAAGACGAAAGAGGCAATTGACCCTAACACCGTTTACCGAGAGCAGCTCTCGGAACTGGGTGTCTTGCTGCGTAGTGCTCGCACCCAGCAGGGGCTGTCCCTTGAAGCCGTGGCTGGCAACACCCTAATCCGGGCTAGCCTGTTGCAGGCCATTGAACAGGGAGATTTAGATAGTCTGCCCGAGCCCATTTACATTCGGGGGCTGATTCGTCGCTACGGAGATACCCTGGGACTGGATGGCGAAACCCTATCCAGTCAGTTTTTTACTCCCCTCAGAATTCGGCGTCGCTCCTGGCAAGAATCTCCCGCAGCACAGCTGCGTCCGCTGCATTTGTATGGAGCCTACTTTGTCATCCTGATCGTGGCCGTGAGCGGCTTGTCTTACCTGCTTAAGCGCACGGCACCAGAATCTGCGGCCCTGCCGCCCCTGGACCCTTTGAATCAGGTCCAACCTAATGCCCCCTCCGATCCCCCATTGTCTGCTCGGGAAGGGGCAGTGCCTACCGATTTGCCCGTAGTCCAAACGGAGTCTCAGTCCGCCATTAAGGTGGAAATGACCTTAACGTCTCAATCTTGGCTGCGGATTACCTCTGATGGAGACACTGAGTTTGAAGGCATTTTGCAGCCCGGCGAAACCCGCCTGTGGACAGCGGATAAAGCCCTGACCATTCGAGCGGGTAACGCGGGTGGGGTTTTAGTCAGCTTGAACGATGGCCAGGCCGAAACGTTGGGACAACCGGGCATGGTTAAAGAGGTGACTTTCGGCCAGGATAACGTGATCAGCCTTGCCCGTTAAGGGCGGCGTCAGGGGCTGCTGAGCTGGGTTCCAATTGCCCAAGGTTAAAGATAAACGGCACACCGCCAGTCTGTCCGCTGCCCATGACCAGCACCCTTGGCATTTGAGCCCCTCCCCGTTGCCAGGCTTCGATGGCCTCTTTTTGAAGCACAAGCTGCCCACCCTGGGCCTTGAGGGTTTCAGCCAGTAACCGTTGGGCTTCCGCTCGTCCTTTGGCGCGGTTAATTTCCGCTTGGGCTTCCTGCTCAGCCTCCTGGGCAATATATACCGCTCGTCTGGCCCGTTGCTCTGCAATTTGCTTGTCTTCCACGGCCTTGGCGAACTCGGGGGAAAAGGTCAGGTCAACCACGCTGGTATCCAGCACCAGAATGCCGTATTTCTCCAGCCGGGTGGTGAGGGCTTCATCAAAGTCGCGCTTCAGCTCGGCCCGTTGGGTAATGGCTTCTTCAACCGTCCGACGGGCTGCGGCAATTTTAAAAGACTCCTGGGTTTGGGGCGCTACGATCTTTGACACCAAGTTTTCCAGGGTGCCCTGGGTCCGACGAATGTCTACCACTTCTGTAGGATCCAGCCGAAAGTTAATGGCAAAGCGGGCGGTCAAATCCTGCAGGTCACGGGTTGAACTCTGGGCAGGTACCTCAAATTTCTGCACCGTAACATCGTAAATATCCACGGTGGATACCAGGGGCGGCTTGAAGTGAATTCCTTCCAACAGAGCCCCATTCTGGGCTTTACCCAGAATGCTAAGAACCCCGGCCTGGCCAGGGTTGATAATGACAAAACTACTGGTCAGCAGGGCCAGGGCTATGATCGCAACAAAGCTCAGCACCACCGGCTGCCAGTTCAAGGAAGAAGATTTCAATGAAAGTCTCCTAACTACACTGCCCTTATACGGTAATGGGTAATGCTGAATGCATCTCGGTTCTTTAACAAGGCTTTGGGTCAGGGTAAGCCGAGCACCTCACCCTCACCCTCAACCACTTCGCCAATGGGGTAGGCAGAAATATCCTGCTGGATCCACCAGGACAGCACTGAGTCAGCCTGGTCCGCAGGCACCACCAGGGCAAACCCAATCCCCATATTGAAGGTGTTGTACATGGCTTTGGGAGTCACCCGTCCGGCCTGGGATAACCACTGAAACACTGGCAGTTCAGGCCAGGCGGAAGGCATGAGTTGAACGCTTTGCCCTGGACCCAGACAGCGGGGCAGATTTTCCGGTAAACCGCCACCGGTAATATGGGCCATCCCATGGATGGGAAGTGCTTCCCCCAGGGCTGCCAACACGGGCTTGACATAAATTTGGGTAGGGGTAAGGAACACCTCCCCCAGGGACGTTCCGCCAAAAGTCGGTAGGATTTCGTGCCAGTCATAGCCAATGCCGTTGCCATCCAGACGAGGCGCATCCCGGATAATTTTGCGGACCAAACTGAACCCATTACTGTGAACACCGCTGCTAGCCAGACCGATGACCGTATCCCCAATCGCTACCTGCCGGCCATCCAGCAGCTTGGACTTTTCGGCGACGCCAACGCAGAACCCCGCCAGGTCATATTCCCCAGCCCCGTAAAATCCAGGCATTTCGGCCGTTTCGCCTCCCAGCAGAGCACAACCTGCCTGGTGGCAACCCGAGACAATGCCCCGCAGGACTTGCTCTAGAGCATCGGGTTCGAGTTTGCCGGTGGCGGCATAGTCCAGAAAAAACAGGGGTTCGGCCCCACTGGTGAGGACATCATTGACGCACATGGCGACTAAATCAACACCCACCGTATCGTGTCGATTGAGAATGTGGGCCAGCTTTAGTTTAGTGCCAACGCCGTCAGTTCCGGATACAAGGACGGGGTGACGATAGCCCGCAGGAATTTCACACATGCCGCTAAAACCGCCCAACTGTCCCAGTACCTCAGTCCGGTGGGTACTTTCCACCATCGTTCTGATGCGCTGAACAAACTGCCGCCCGGCCTCAACATCTACACCAGCGTCCCGATAATCCATAGCAGCCTTTGATATCTATGCAATAACCAATCAAGAGTCAACCACCTACCTTAAAGCATTTTTGGATAGAACACTGCGGACCCAGGACAGGGTAAAAAAGTATCTCAGTGAACTAAAACCCCAAAAAATTCCAGCCTTGGATTTTAAAGAAGGTTCCATCCAACGATTACGATTCTCTAACTATTCCTGGCCGATACATAACAAATAAAAAACAAACTGGTGATGGGTAAAACGCAAAAACTCAAGTCCCCACAAGAATTTGAGCTTTTTTCATGGGGATCACGGTAATTTCCTTTCGATGAAAAATTGATGTAGCAACCCAGTTCCCCGGATTCGCAAACCATGGGGTTCGTGTTAGGTTACATTTCGACAAAATAAAGAAACGTGAATTTGTAATGGGTATGAGATATAAGGCTGAAATTTTGATGCCTGTCCAGTGGGTTACACAGGTTTCCCGGGGATTTTTCTCAAACCTCTGTGTCGCTTTCTTGTGGTTTTTATGAAGCATCGCGTGCTAGGCAGACTCACAACTGCTGTTTTGCTGTCTGCCTCTGGAGTATCTGGAGTACCTTCTCTAGGCATGGTTCAGGCCGCCAGCGAAGGCCATCCCTCCCAACCTCCCGCTACCGAATTTGCGATTCCCTCTCCCAGTTTCCACGCTACCGAAATTACCAGCGCAGGCTTAAATTCTGGCTCTGACGCTACATCTCCCGAGCAGAATAGACCAGCCTCAATTGCTCCTAACCCAGCGCTGATTCAGGATTCGGATCTGACCAGCATTCATCCCCATGCCCACAATGACCGCCAGGCGGCCACCCTCTTCGTAAACTCAATTCCGGTGCTTACCCTCCTGGGGGAAGGCCTCGCCCCAGCGGGGGACTCTAAGGCTCTAGAGGCAAACAGCCACTCCCCTGAAGCTGAAGACCCAGTAGTACGGGCCCATGACATCGCTGAGAAACTGGCTGAATTTTCTGCTGAGGCTGAAGCCAGTGACATTGGGGTTCGTTGGGATGACGCTCAGGAATTGTATGTGATTTCCTGGGGGGACCATGATCTGGTTAACTTTAACCAGCAGACTATGCTTGCAGGCACTACGGAAGATTCCGCCGAAGATGCTTTGCAGGCCACCAATCGGCTCCGCCGTCTGCTGGGTAATGCCCCGGCCCTGACTGAAATTGAAGGGCAACCCCAACCGGCGGTTGAGGTTAGTCTGGTTTCGTCCACCCATACGGGGATGGCGTCCTGGTACGGTCCGGGATTTCACGGTCGTCGCAGCGCCAGTGGAGAAGTGTTTAACCAGCATGCCCTGACCGCAGCTCACCGAACGCTGCCCTTTGGTACGCGGGTACGGGTGACCAACGTCCATACAGGGCAGCAGGTGGTCGTACGGATTAACGACCGCGGACCCTTTGGCCATGGCCGGATTATTGACCTTTCGGCCGGGGCGGCTGGAGAGATTGGGCTGCGGCGCATGGGAGTGGGCCGCGTTCGCCTGGAAGTTTTGTCCGGACAATAGGCTAGCTGCGGGGTCTCGCTGCTGCGGCTCAAAGCGGCAGGTTCCTTTCTCGCCCCCCGATATAGCGCTATAGATGAGGTTCATTGGTAACAACCCCTGCCACCCGGTGGCGGGGGTTGTTGCTTGAGGATCAGTCTCCTTCACAGGTTTTTCAAGGGGAGGGTGAACCATGTTGAGCGTTTCGATCGGATATCGCCCACCGCTGGGCGTTTGCTTGTTTCTGACCTTAATCTGATAGGGTATTACTTTTGCAACTGGGTGGTCAGAAATTGAGCTGGCACAGGCTGTTATACAGGACTAGGAGCAAACGGTGCGGGTACTCAAGACGGTTGAAGGATTAACGTGCTTTTTACAGCAGAGCCGAGGGCTAGCTGAAGTTCCCCGCCGGGTCGGGCTAGTACCGACCATGGGAAACTTACATGAGGGCCATTTAAGTCTCATCAGGCGAGCCCGGCAAGACACTGATCTGCTGGTTGTAAGTATTTTCATCAATCCACTACAGTTTGGACCGGGGGAGGACCTGCACCGTTATCCCCAAACCCAGGCGGCGGATATTCAACACTGCGCTGCGGCAGGGGTCGATGCGGTGTTTATGCCCACTCCAGAGGTCCTGTACGGAACCGCCAACCCCGACACTGCCGATTTAACGGCGGTCACTCCGCCCCGGTCGATGACGGAAGTGCTGTGTGGTCCCTACCGTCCTGGCCATTTTGAAGGGGTCGCAACGGTGGTGACCAAGCTGCTGAGTCTGGTATCCCCTGACCGAGCTTATTTCGGTCAAAAAGATGCCCAGCAGTTGGCGATTATTAAACGCCTAACCCATGACTTGACCTTGCCGGGGGACATCGTTGGCTGTCCCATCGTGCGCGACGTCGATGGCCTGGCCCTCAGCTCCCGGAATGGCTACCTCAACCCTACCGAACGCCAGCAGGCGACAGTCCTCCACCACAGCCTCACCGCGGCCAGAACATTGTTTGAGCAGGGAGAACAACGCCGTCAACCCCTTGTGGCCCTTGTTCAGCAGCACCTCAGCCAAGTCCCCGAGGTTAAGCCACAATATGTGGAACTGGTTCATCCAGAGACTTTGCGCCCCATAGAAGTGGTCACTTCTATGGGGTTATTGGGGGTTGCCGCCCAGGTAGGCCAGACTCGATTAATTGACAATGTGCTACTGCGCCATCGCAAGCCGATTATTGCCATTGACGGCCCGGCTGGGGCCGGTAAATCTACGGTAGCCCGTCGAGTGGCTAAACATCTCGGCTTGCTTTACCTCGATAGTGGAGCCATGTACCGGGCCATCACCTGGTTAGCCCTAGATCGAGGGATTGATCCCCATGATCCGGTGTCGGTGGCTGAACTACTCCAGAATTGCGACATCCAGCTAGCTACCAGCGACAGTGCCGATACGGGGGCAACCTGCCCGAGTCGCATCTGGATTAATGGCACAGAGGTAACCCAGCAAATTCGAACCTCTGAAGTCACCGAGCAGGTGTCTGGGATCGCCGCTCAGCCCCAGGTCCGTCAAGTACTCCTCCATCAGCAACAGCAATATGGGCTCAACGGGGGGGTAGTGATGGAAGGCCGAGATATCGGCACCACTGTTTTCCCCCGGGCAGAACTCAAAGTTTTCCTGACGGCCTCCGTATCTGAGCGGGCTCGCCGTCGTCAGCAAGATTTGCAGGCTCAAAATCAGCCCACCATGAGTCTGGCAGCCCTGGAGCGCGCCATTGATGAGCGCGATCGCAAAGACAGCACCCGACGGGTGGCACCCCTCCGCAAAGCGAACGATGCCATCGAGCTCAACACCGATGGACTATCCATCGATGATGTCGTGGCAAAAATTGTGGGTCTATATCAGGATAGGGTGCAGAAAGCGTAGAGTTAGGCTGGGTCCTTGTAGATTAGGAACCAGGGTTCAATATCGTTGGATATCAGTCTTGATTGCTCATGGTTTGCTTGCGCATGATCAGACAACCGGGTCAGATGCCTGAGCGATACCCTCGGGATTGACAAAAGGGGTAAACCTAAGGCATTGGAACCAACTCCAGGGCTCATGGGTTGATTTAGGACAATCAGGAGAACTCATAGGAACCATGTTGATTACCGGAACCACCAAACTGCTTGGCGTTATTGGCGATCCGGTCAGCCATTCCCGGTCTCCGGTGATGCACAATGCTGCTCTGGCCGAGCTTGACGCCGACTATATCTATGTGGCATTTCCTGTTAAAATTACGGACCTGGCAGCGGCCCTGGCTGGCTTTGCTGCCACCGGAGTACAGGGGTTTAACGTCACCATTCCCCACAAGCAGACGGTACTGCCGTTGCTAGCAGAGGTTTCTGCGGATGCCCAGGCGATCGGAGCCGTAAATACCGTCTGGCGGACACCCCAGGGTTGGGCCGGAACCAACACTGATATTGCAGGGTTTATCGCGCCCCTCAAGGCCCTGCGCCCCTGGTCCGGGGCTACTGCCGTTATCCTCGGCAATGGCGGTGCCGCTAGGGCCACTGTCGCAGGCTGTCTCCGGTTGGGGTTTAGCAAAATTCGGGTGTTTGGACGTAGGCCTCAAAACCTAGAGGCTTTCTTGCACAGTTGGCAAGACTCATCCCTAAACCCCCCGTTATCAGTCCACAGGCTAGATACCATTTCCCATTATCTGGCTGAGGCCGATTTAATCGTGAACACCACTCCCATCGGCATGCCCAGTGCCGCTGCCGCCACCCCTCTGGATCGGGAAACCCTCACCCTGACGAAGCCAGAAACCGTCGTTTACGACTTAATCTATACCCCCAGGCCGACTCACTTTCTTCGGCTTGCCGACCAGCAAGGACTGACCACCCTCGACGGCGCAGAAATGCTTGTCCAGCAGGGGGCCGCCGCTTTAGAAATATGGTTAAACCAGCCAGTGCCCGTCGATACGATGCGGCAGGTTTTATGGGATAGTTTACAGTCCAATCCCCCAACGCGATAAGCTGTTAAAGGCTCTGAATCCATTGGTCAAAGGAGGCAGCAATGGCGTTGCGTGGAATGATTACAGGGGTCCTTGTGGCCCTGTTGTGGTTTTTGAGCGGTATCGGCCTCACTGCCCAGGCCCTGACTCAAATCGAGCTAACGGACTTAAGCTACACCAAATGTCCTGAAGCATACGCCGAAGGCATGGTAACCCCTGGCTCAATCCAGGAGGCAAACTGCTATCTGATCCAGGGCAAAGCGATTAACCGATCGGGTAAGCCGGTCGTGAACGCTGATATTTTTGGTCGCATCTACGACGCCAATGATAATCCCGTGATGCAGAACCGGACTCGCCTCGGTTCCATCCCCGAAGTGCCTCCTGGGGAAAGCGATTTCGAGCTGCGCATTTCGGTGGCAGCCAATCAACCCGAACCATTAAAGCTTGAGCAGTTCAAATCTACGGGCTTTACCGGCAGAGTTCGTCGGTAGGCCCAAACGGGGTATATTCCTTTGGGCGCTGGCCCTACCGCTGGGCCAGCGCCGCAGTGGTGTCCTTTTCAAGGCTAAAGTAATCTGCAGCATCAACCTCTGCCGGAGCCGGAGTGATTCCTTCAGAAGACCAAATCGATGACAGAGCCTGGGTCTGCATCAGGGAAATGTCAATATCCAGTTGGGAAAACACCAGGGCATTCAGTGCCGCCTGCACCCGTGTTGACCGGTGACTCATGCCGTAGCGATGATCCAACCTGGAGATTGCGGCGGTTACGCCATAAACTCCCGGAGGCAAATCAAAAAAGCAGTAGTGGCCATCTCCCCCTGCCGTTGTTTCATCAGGTCGATGCCCTAAATATTGTTGACTGCGCCTCAGGGAGTCGAGAATGACTTGTGCCGTTTTAAGGGCATCCGCAGTAATGGGGCGATTGTGAAATAGGTGACTATAACTCTTTTGAAGATGGGGGTTAGGGGCAATCGCCTGGTCTACTAGCCCCATTAGCTGAGCGGCAAAGGCTGCTGGGGCTTGGGTAATCCGTACTTGAGCACCAGGAATCACTTCACCTGTCGCTGCATTGGTTACGGTGCCAGCAATGGATACCTGCTGCCGTTGTTGTAAGCTGGCCATGGTAGTTTTCTCCAAACTTGATGAGTGAGGACACAAAATTTACGATTTTACAATTTGCAGGGTGTATGTCGTGGCACCGAACAGGGTGGGGAAACAGGTAGGGCCATTTCCTAGGGCCACTGTCTGTCTATTGAGCGCCCCATTGAGCGCCTCTAGGCGGTATGTGGGGCGTTTAACCTTAAAGGCCCCGATGTGAGCAACCCAAAAACGCGGATACGGCCTCAGAAAAACGCTCAATCAGAAACCCTGGTCAATAGTCCATCCCCGATTAGACAAGGGGGAGTGAGCCATGGAATGGAAACTGGTAGTCGGTTGAATTCAGGCTTAAGGTCGAAGTGTGTAGAAGCAGGTGACCCTGCTGCGAGAAGAATCAGCGGTTTACCTTCGACAAGTAGAAAAACCGAAGGGGGATGAACAGGATTTAAAAACAGGATTTAAACAGCAAACAAATTTCTAAAATTGATCAGAATCTGACTGACTAGGGCAATGTATAAACTTTGACGGTAGGGGGGGTCGAACTCTTCAGGGTTGACTATCCTTGTTGCCCAGCACGGATTTATTGAGTTCTATAAATCATTTCAAGTTAGATTTTACAGGGCTCTATCCAGAACTTAAAGAGGATTTAAACTAAGTTTGCATCAATAAATACAGACCCACCCCTTCAGCCAGTTCAGCAACGAGGCATACCCCCTGAACATTGTCTGAAGGGAAACAGGGTCTCAAGCGCCTTCGGGGCCTAACTCTAGTTGATATCGATAGAGGTCGTTGTCAGAGTCCAGCGTCCTTCCATCCAGTCGGGGTAAATTAAATCTCCCTGGGCTTTATCCAGGGAAGGAGGAGACTCCCAATTGGGAAAGGTAGGTAAGCGGTTCGCCAACGCTTCCGCCCGGGCCTGACCGCTGCAAAACAGCCAGATGGCCAGCAGCAGGGTCAGCCAGAATAAACGACGGCGCATTAACAACAGGAGTTGGCGAACCATGATTTCGACTGGCAATGGAAAATTGGCAATTAAAACAGATCTATATCGGTAACCGCCCCGCGGCTGCTGGAGGAAACCAGTTTGGCAAATTTCGCCAAAGTTCCCCGACGATAGCGAGGCTGGGGCGGAGTCCAGGCGGCTCGACGACGTTCCAGTTCCTCATCGGGAACATTCAGCTGCAGCAGGTTCTTGTCGGCGTCGATGGTGACGGAATCCCCCTCCTGAACCAGGGCAATCGTACCCCCCACGGCTGCTTCTGGAGCCACGTGGCCCACCACCATGCCGTAGGTTCCTCCAGAAAACCGGCCATCGGTAATCAACCCGACCGTATCTCCCAGTCCGGCTCCAATAAGGGCAGAGGTCGGGGCCAACATTTCTCGCATCCCCGGTCCCCCTTTGGGGCCTTCGTAACGCACAATCACCACATCCCCCGCCTTAATTTGATTATCGAGAATCGCTCGGAGACATTCCTCCTCCGATTCAAATACCCGGGCTGGCCCGGTGATGTGGCGATTTTTGACCCCGGTGAGCTTGGCCACCGCCCCCTCGGCAGCTAGGTTGCCTTTCAAAATACCCAGGTGCCCTTCGGTGTACATGGGTCGATCAAAGGGACGAATGACATCCTGGTCGCCCCGGGGAGTGATGGGAATATTGGCCAGGAGCTCTTCTACGGTTTGCCCGGTAATGGTCAGGGCGTCGCCATGGAGCAACCCCTGGTGGAGCAACATTTTCATCACCTGGGGCACCCCTCCAGCCTGATGAAAGTCCGTAGCCAGATACCGTCCAGAGGGTTTTAAGTCGCAAATGACGGGAACACGCTTACGGATCATCTCAAAGTCGTCAATCGTCAGTTCCACGCCGATGACGTTGGCAATGGCCAACAGGTGCAGTACCGAATTGGTCGACCCGCCTACTGCCATAATTACAGAGATGGCGTTTTCAAATGCTTTGCGGGTCAAAATTTGCTTGGGCAGGATTTGCTTGCGAATGGCTTCTACCAGCACCTTAGCCGACTGGGCTGCGCTCTGGGCCTTTTCCTCATCCACCGCTGACATGGTAGAAGAATACATCAGGCTCATGCCCATCGCCTCAAAGGCTGAGGACATGGTGTTGGCGGTATACATTCCTCCGCAGGATCCGGCTCCGGGGCAAGCATTGCGCTCTACCCCCAGCAGCCGCTCTTGGCTAATTTTGCCAGCGCTGTATTCCCCCACCGCTTCAAACGCACTGACAATGTTGAGATCTTCCCCCTCGTAGTGACCGGGTTTAATGGTGCCGCCATAGACAAAAATAGACGGAATGTTCAGGCGAGCCATAGCAATCATGGCGCCAGGCATATTTTTGTCGCAGCCGCCAATGGCAATCACCCCATCCATACTTTGCCCATTGCAAACGGTTTCGATGGAGTCGGCAATTACCTCCCGGGAGACCAGGGAATATTTCATGCCCTCGGTTCCCATGGAAATCCCATCACTAATGGTGATGGTGCCAAATAGCTGAGGCATCCCCCCCGCCTCGCGGATGCCAGTTTCTGCCTGCCGGGCGAGGTCATCCAACCCCATATTGCACGGAGTAATGGTGCTGAATCCGTTTGCCACCCCCACAATGGGCTTGGTAAAGTCACTATCGCCAAACCCTACAGCACGGAGCATGGCACGGTTCGGGGTGCGCTGCACGCCCTGGGTAACAACCTGGCTTCTACGATTGTCGGGCATTGTGGTTCCTCTGATGCGTTGATTGTCAGTATTAAGGGGACGGTATTTGATGTTAGCAGGGGTTAAGGGTAGAAAGCGCGATTCTATGGCTGTTCATGAAGAACCCACCCCAATCCTCAAATATCAGGGATATATCTGACGTGTAGAACCTGTCATCTATGGCGGGAAAAGGACTCCGGTCGGGAATACTGGTGGTATGGGGTCATGCTTTCCGGAAGCGGTATCCAGATCTTGAAAATAGTTTTAAGCCTCGGTACAGCATCTTTCAGCCCTCGCTAGGTTACAGAGACTGTTGCCTTTCCTGCCTGGTCGGCCAACCCTACCCGATGGCCTCTCGCATCTTCTTTCCTGTTGATCGTTTCCTGTGGGTGCTGCCTTGGAACTACCGTTAAATCCCCGTCTAATGAATTCTTCCCCCTTGCTGACAGCCGCCGGCCTGCTAGCCCGGTACGCCTCTGGAGAAAGGGATTTCAGAGGCATTCAACTCCCAGGTGAAGATTTTTCCCAGCAAGATCTCCGGGGGGCAAACTTCCGCCAGGCCAATCTGAGGAATTCGAATTTTACCGGAGCCCTCCTGACGGGCGTAAATTTTCGCGAAGCCCAACTCGTGGATAGTCAGTTTTCTAGAGCCAATCTCTCCCTGGCTAACCTGATCGCTGCAGATTTAACCGATGCCAGCTTAGTGGAAGCCAATTTAACCGTCGCTGGCATGCGAGGAGTTCATTTGCTCAGGGCAGACCTGAGTCGGGCAGACCTGAGTGACGCCAACCTGACGGAGGCGTCCCTGGAACAGGCCATCTTCCAGCGAGCTGTTTTAACAGACGCGAGCCTCAGTCGAGCAAAACTCATCGAGACCGATTTCAGCTATGCGAATCTGGACCATGCCAACTTGACCAGCGCCCACATGCAGGGCACGGTGCTGATCAAAGCGAATTTAGTGAGCGCTTACCTGAATGGTGCCACCCTGGAAGGGGCTCAACTACAAGAAGCTGACTTAAGCCGGGCAAAGCTTTCAGGGGCAAGTTTGGTGAATGCCAACCTGACTAAGGCCAATTTGCGGGGTGCTAATTTAAGCTGGAGTTCCCTTCGGGGAGCAAACTTTCAGGGCACCACCTTATATCGCACTAGATTAAGCTGGTCAAATTTAACCGGGGCTGATTTAACCGATGCAGTCATGATTAACGCCAACCTGGACTACTCGAACCTGAGCCACGCCCATGTGCACGGCACCATTATGCCGGATGGATGGGTGGTCGAAGACTAGACTGGGTGTAGCCCACGGTATTCCCCTCTCCAAGAGGAGTTCTAACTCTGGCCAAAGGGCAGTTTCAGATAAAAACTGACAGGGAAGTCAATCGGTGGCAGTTCTCCGAGCTTGAATTTGGGGGTGGAAGAGATAGCGGGGTAAGTAAACAGCGGTCAACGATGGCGGGCTAGTGCGCAGGTAGGCGACCATCTGCCGTTGTAAAGCCTGGACCTGGTCTTGAATAGCAATGGCTTCCAAATGCAACAGGGAAGGCACATAGGTGGAAAGTTTCTCTTGATGATGTAGAGCATCTGCTCCGAGCCGAGGCCAGTTCGTCAAACTCTCGGGTAGTTCTTGGGTTAACCGCAGGGGCAAAGCGGCAGTGGAGTAGAGTTCAGCATAATCAGGGGTAAGCGCGTTGCGGTAGGCTTCCGCTTGGGAGGTCTGCTGCATGATGAAACTTAAGCTAACCCCCTGTACGAAGCTCCGTAGACGACCGGAAGCCTGATCGGGCAGGGCTGGCATAAACGGAATACGGCCCAGTTCGGAGTTCAAATTTTCAGGATCTCCAACGCTGAGGTGAGATCCACCGATCATGGTCACCAGATATTTCTGCCCCGCCAGCTGGCTAAAGGGATTTAGCTGTTGTTCTGCGACCGGGGTGACACCGTCATGGGTGCTGGCAAACATCAGGGTGGGCAGCTTCACCTGGAGCAACCCCTCATCCCCAAACAGCAATCCCGTTAAGGGATTCATAACGATGGCCTGAGATATCCGATGGTCTTGCAGATCTGCCCGGTTGACGGGCAGATCAAGGGCGGCACATTGTAACCAGTCAGCCGGAGAAAAATTAACAGGACTCAGCTGCTGACAAAACCCCGCCAGGGGGCGGAGGTCTAATTTTGCCCCAGCCAGGGCCAGAGCCGTGTACCCACCGAGAGAATGTCCGATCAGGGTGACTTGATCCGTATTCAGACGATCGCGCAAACTGTAGGAATAGTAGTTCAGACGTTCCATTCGGTCTAGCACGAAGCTGATATCCCTGGGACGGTCAAGAAACTCGGTGGCGGGCAAAATCCGGTTAGGGGGAGTGGCTTCATCCTGGTCAGAGGGTAGCGACATGAGAGCAGCCACATTGCTACCGGGGTGCTCCACCGATACCACCGTTAAACCGTGGGAGGCTAAGTGTTGGGCCAGGTAAGCAAAGAAGCGTCGATCAGCCCCAAACCCGTGGGAAATGACCACCAGGGGACCGTGGGTATCGCGACTCCAGTAAATATCGACGGGAATGCTGCGCTCTCGGGCTCGATCTCGCAGCACCAACTCCCACCGTTCGACTTGAGACCCTCCGATGGTAAAAGGATCCCTGGCATTAATCGCCCCCAGGGAGGTATCTTGCACCGCCAGTTCCCGCTCCAAGACTCGACTCAGGGCTGCACTTTCCATGCGAGCCAGGCGAAACTGGGATGCCAGTAGGGCCAGCGTGCCCAGGTTGACGTCCAGGGTTTCCTGGGGCAAAGCTCTCAAAATACTGATTAACGTGAGGTTCCCTTCCTGGCGAGATACCTGGTCGAGCATTACCCGCAGATCGCTGGGAGAAAGGTTGGGCGCTACCGCCTGAAGGGTGTCAACTAATTGAGCCCCTCCGGGCGTATTCAACAGCTCATCTAGTACGATGTGGCCTACTGCTGGTTCAACCTCAATGGTCCCCTGTAAAGCCTGCTGTAGGGAGGGAGAAAACAAGAACCCATAAAGCCTCAGAGAGTGTGGCACTTCACCGGTTGAGGCAAACTTCTCAAGGTCCGCCAGGGCTAAGGGTTGAGCCAGGGAACCCAAGCGCACCGTCACCGTCTCTGCGGCCATGGCCGCCCTCCCCCACCCCAGGCCGACCATGGTAGAACCGCCTATGAGGGCAGCTAGGCAGCCAGACCATAAAAAACGAGGGCATTTCAACCAGAAATTTTTACCAGACACGGGGGAAAGTAGCGGGAGCAATGAAGTCATGAGTCAGAGGATGGATTCACTATGCCCAATTTTCTCTGTCAGTTAACTTAATCTAAACGACCCTACAGGGGATTGGTGAGGGTGGATCATCAAGAATCTTGTCGAAAAGATAAGTTAACAAAACAGACTCGTGAAGACAATTATTGGAGTTATGGGACCTGGTGATCAGGCTACCCCTACCGCGGTTAAAACTGCCTATGACCTGGGTAAAGCAATCGCTCAGGCCGGTTGGGCAGTGTTAACGGGAGGTCGCCAGGTCGGGGTTATGGATGCGGCCAGTCGAGGGGCAAAGGCAGTCGGGGGACTCACCATCGGTATTTTGCCAACTGATCATCCCGGGCAAATGTCAGACGCCGTTGATATTCCCGTCCTGACGGGGTTAGGGCATGGCCGTAACGTCATCAATATTCTAACCAGCCATGTGGTTATCGCCTGCGGTAGCGGACCAGGAACAGCCTCAGAAATTGCTCTGGCGCTCAAAACCGGTAAGCCTCTAATCTTCATTGAAATCGATGAGAATGCATTAGCTTACTGGCAAAGTCTTTCAGAAATGCCGCTTCAGGTTGCCGACACCGCAGAGCAAGCCATAGAAATGGTGAAAGCCCATCTGCCCTGACTGGTTCCTCGGCGATTTCGCTATGCCACGCCCAGGGAGGCTAAATGGTACGACAAGGAATGCTTGCGACGCTACTCTGAAACTTGTTTATCCTAAAACTAACTAATGTCCCATCAATTGGCTTCCCCAACGGCATCTCTATGAGCGACCAGTCACCTTCCTCCAAAGACAAAGACGATTTTTTATTCCCTCGAAGCAAATACTGGGGAGAATTTACTCCTCAGCGCCTTGCTTTTAACGCTAACCTGCAGGAGTTTGCCCAACGGGTGTCCTTTGTGTGCAACCTGGAAACGGGCGGTAAAATTTCCGCCTTGGAAGCCTACGACGAAATTAAAAGCCTTTGGAAAGACCTGAAAAAGTCCAAGGCTAATCTTTTAGATACCCCGCCCCCTGATCTGCCTCCCAACGACGGCAACGATGGGTCAGGATAATCCCTAGCCACCGCTAGCTAGGCAATGGATTGTTTCAAATAGGCCTTCACCCCTTGCACAATTCGTTGGGACGCCTGACCATCCCCAAATGGGTTTATGGCTTTCGCCATGGCGTCGTAAGCGGCGGCATCGGTAAGGAGTTCAAGGGCATGGGTGGTAATGGCGGACTTGTCGGTGCCCACCAGGCGAGCGGTACCTGCCTCTATAGCCTCAGGTCGCTCGGTAGTGTCTCGCAAAACCAGCACGGGTTTACCTAATCCAGGAGCTTCTTCCTGCAGCCCACCCGAGTCGGTTAGCAACAAGTAGCACTGGCGCATAGCTCCCACCAGGCGGCGGTAGTCTAGCGGCTCAGTCAAAAAGATTCGAGGATGATGGCCCAGCAGAGCGGTTAACGGTTCCCGCACAATGGGATTACGGTGCAAAGGTAGCAGTAGAGCCGTATCAGGTTGGTCCTCCAGAATGGTCAAAAACGCCGCGGCAATCTCCTGGAGGGGGGTACCCCAATTTTCCCGCCGATGGACGGTCGCCAGCATCACCCGGTAACGGTCCCAGGCAAGTCCTTCAATGGGGCAGTCGGGGGACTGGTGGGCCACCGTCAGTAAAGCATCAATGACGGTATTGCCCGTGTGGCAAATGATCCCCACGACTCCGGACTGCTCGAGGTGGTGAACGGCCTTTGTGGTGGGGGCAAAGTGGAGGGTCGTGAGCTGGGAAATCAACCGCCGATTGGCTTCTTCCGGGTAGGGGCTGTAAATATTGTCAGTCCGGAGTCCCGCCTCCACGTGACCGACCGGGATTTTCTGATAAAACGCCGCCAGGGCAGCGGCAAACGCTGTCGTCGTGTCTCCCTGAACAATGACAAATTGAGGCTGGGTTTGTTGACAATGGTTTTCTAACCCCTGCAGACTGCGGCAGGTAATATCCGTCAGGGTTTGCTTGGGCTGCATGATAGCCAAGTCAGCATCCGCTGTGATTTCAAACAGCGCCATTACCTGATCCACCATTTCTCGATGTTGCCCCGTCAGCACCACTTCGGTTTGAAAGGTTGGGTCCTGCTGAAAGGCCTGAATCACTGGAGCCAGTTTGATGGCTTCGGGGCGAGTTCCCAGGATAATGCAAACACGAAGGGGAGAGTCAGACATCAGGCACAGCTCATCGCGACGGTCAATCGAATCCCTATGATGGCACGGCATATTCCCTCTGACTATCGTGCTAGAGGACAGACCTCTGTCACAATAGGGACTGATGTTCGCCGCTGTAAAGTTTCCCGCCCCTATGGCCCAAACCATTACCCTCCAAGAGCAGCACCTGCCAGGCTTAGACCTGTCCCCGGCTGAAACGGTCATTGCTTCCCTGCTGCAGTCGGGGAACCTGCCTGGAGATGATGCCCTGCTGCGGTTCAATATCGACATTGACCGCGACCCCAGCGACCCCAGGGAACTGTCTGAAATTCCCGAAATTCGTCTGTGGTTCCTGCGGTTAGATAGCCTTTATCCCTGGCTGCCCCTGGTGCTGGACTGGGAAGCTGGGGAACTGGGGCGCTATGCTGCCATGCTGGTGCCTCACCAGTTCAGCCCCACCGAGGGCATTCGCTATAACCCGGAAGCCTTGGAAATTTTTGTTATGCAAAAAATTTTCGTGATCGCTCAGTGGCTGAAACAGCAGAGCAATACGAACTTTACAAAGTTGAAATTCATGACCCAGATGCTGGGGTATGAGTTGGATGATGGGCTGTTTGAATTACTGAAGTAAGGGAGGGGTGGATGGGTATCGGGTGTCGGGGATCGGGTCTAAGTTTTGCTGACGCCTAATCCTAAAAACCAGTACCTGGAACCCAGAACCTGAAACCTTCTTCCCTGGCGCTCTTTTACCTCTTAAGTGGGCAAATTCGCTCTAGGGTTTAGGCTTTCTACTTCAAGTAAGTCCTGATATAACGCTTTTTCCCGGTCGTCAAGAACCGTAGGGATGACGATGTCGAGTTCAACGAGTTGATCACCGCGCCGGTCGCGACCGATGGGATAGCCGCGACCGGTCATCCTCAAGACCTGGCCGTGCTGGGCTCCCTGGGGCAGGGTCAAGCGTACGGAACCATCCAGGGTGGGAACATCAATGGGGCCGCCGAGGACGGCTTCGCTGGGGGTAATGGGAACACGACAGTAAATATCGTTGCCCTGCAGTTGGAAAAAGGGGTGAGGTTCGACTTCAATGCGCAGGTAGAGATTGCCACCGCCGACTCCCTGACCGCGGAGGCGGATCCGCTGGCCCGTGACCATTCCCCCCGGCATATTCACTTCAAGGGAGCGACCATCTTCCAGGCGGATCCGCTCTCGTCCGCCCAGGTAGGCTTTTTCCAGGGGAATCGTTAAATCGGCTTCGGCATCCCGCCTGCCAGGGGGAGCCTTGGCCGTTTGAGACGACCGGGAGCGAGGGCCATAGTCATTTGGGGTAGGGGCACTGTAACCGTTGGGTTCTTCCACCGCAGGACGTCGGGCCGATGGGGATCGACGGTTAAGGAGCTGATCAACGAATTTGTTAAAGTCGCTGAACTCGCCAAACCCGAAGTCTTCCAGGGAAATGCGGGGACCGGATCGCTCTGGTTCGGTTTCGGTGCGCCTGGCGGCGGGGCGAGGTCGCTGGAACCCTTTCTGCTGCCAGTACTGGCTAAACTGTTCGTATTGAGAACGCTTTTCCTGGTCTGACAGCACTTCGTAGGCTTCCCCCAGCAACTTGAAGCGTTCTTCTGCAGCCTTGTCGCCCGGGTTCAGGTCGGGATGGTACTGACGGGCTAACTTGCGGTAAGCCTGTTTAATAGCATCGTTTGTCGCTTCGCGAGGAACTCCCAGAATCTCGTAGTAGTTCCGAAAGTTTTCCATAGCCTGCGTCTCGTTCCCCTAATAAAAACAACCCAGGACCAGCCTAGAGGGTGAGGTTCTCCTCGTCATGGAGGGATTTCCGTCAGCCAGCCCAGGGGTTAACCCGGGCTCACGACTTTAGAGCCACTCGTCCTGATCGCCCCAGTCGTCGTCATAATTCGAGTCGGAGCGTCCAGTCGCGGGGGGAGCTGAGCCACCACGGGGGGAAAATGCATCGGAACGACTACCGTTTGGACGACGCAGTGAAGTAGGGGCCGGTTGGGACCAGGGATCGTCATCTAGATTATCTGGCTCAGCCGGACGACTTTGGGAAACCGCGGGAGGGGCGGAGGGGCGCTGACGGCCATACCCATCGGGCTCCCCTGACGCAGCAGCAGGGCGTCGTGCAGGATAGCCGCTGTAGCCCGTATCATCACCACCGGGGCGTCGCTCGGTATAGCCGCTGCCGTAATCAGCATCCCCACCAGGCCGACGCTCAGGATAGCCATCGGTTTTGGGTTCGGGTCCAGGCCGTTCTGCCGGTGCCTGCTCTGGATAGCTCTGGCGACCGGAGGCGGATTCGTCACCTTGCCAGGATCCGTAGTTCTGGTTGCCCGGGGGAGTAGCCCCGTAATTCTGGCCACCATAGTCGGCATTGCTGGCGTCATCGCGGCGGTTGTAACTCTGCTGGTCATAGGGTTGCTGGTTGTAGGGTTGGTCATCATAGCCCTGATCGCCTGAGCCGCGATCTTGATAGCCACTACCATAACCCCGGTCATCGTAGCCCTGGGAGTCATAGCCCTGGTCACGATACCCCTGGCCCCCATAGCCGCGGTTACTGTAGAGGTCGTCATCGTACCCTTGCCCACCGGTACTGCGACGGTCATCATAGCCGCGACCACCGTAGCCGAAGTCATCGTAGCGACGATCGGAGTAGGGGTTGGCCGATGGGGAAGCTCCGTAGGAGGGCTGCTGCCCATAGCCGGTGGTGCCTCGATAGGGTGGTTCGCCATAGCGCTGACCGCCGCCCCTGCGGTTGTCATAGTCCCAATCGTCGTCCCAGTTATCCCAGGAGGAGTTCTGATAGTTGTTGTAGTTAGGCCGAGTATCGAGGTCGTCGTCGAAGGCGAAGGTTTTCTTCAGGGTGTCGCCAATGCGGCCCAGCAGGTCGCCCTCTTCGTCGTCGGCTTCGTAGAGATAAGCTTCCCGATTGAGGTCGTACAGTTCGTCCTGGAGTTCGGCCTGGGCAATGTCGATACCGCGTTCGTCGGCCTGCTCCAGATAGTTCCGCAGTTCCTGAACCAGCCCTTCGATCCGGCGTCTGCGATCGCGGGCAAACTGCATGCCGAAATCTAGCGCCACTTCCCGCAGCAGTCGCTCCGCCTGGAAGGTGAGGGCTTCAGCCCGGTTGCGCTTTTCCACCCGCTCCCGCTGCAGCCGGTCGGTTTCGGCGAATTCCTCCGCCTCCTGGATCATCCGCTGCACTTCGCTTTCTTCGATGTTGGACGCACCCTGCACCGTCAGGCTCTGCTCCCGCCCGGTGGTTTTGTCCATGGCGGAAACCTGGAGAATGCCGTTGGCGTCAATATCAAAGGACACCAGCACCTGGGGAACGCCCCGGGGAGCCGGGGGAATACCCATCAGCTTGAACCGGCCCAGGGATTTGTTGTCCATGGCCATCTCCCGTTCCCCCTGGAGCACGTGCACCTCCACAGAGGTCTGGTTGTTCTCAGAGGTGGAGAACACATCGGAGCGGCGCACGGGGATGGTGGTGTTTCTGGGAATGATCTTCTTCATGACCCCACCAATGGTCTCCAGTCCCAGGGAAAGGGAGGTGACATCTAGCAGCAGAATGTCCTGCACTTCCTGGGTAATAATTCCGGCTTGAATAGCCGCACCGACGGCGACCACTTCGTCGGGGTTGACGTTCTGGTTGGGTTCAATGCCGATCAGCGATCGCACCAGTTCCTGCACCATGGGCATACGGCTTGAGCCCCCCACCAGCACCACTTCGTCGATGTCGTTAGGGGTCAGGTTGGCGTCACTCAGAGCCTGTTTCAGCGGTGCCCGCAGGCCACTCACCAAATCCCCACACATACTTTCAAACTGGGAGCGGCTGAGGCGGGTTTCCAGGTGTTTGGGACCGTCCTTAGTGGCGGTGATGAAGGGCAGGCTGATTTCTGTGGTGGCCACACCGGAAAGCTCAATTTTGGCCTTTTCTGCCGCTTCTGTGAGGCGCTGCAGGGCCTGGCGATCTTTCCGCAGGTCGATCCCTTCCCGCTCCAGGAACTGCTCCGCCAGCCAGTCCACAATCTTGCGATCGAAGTCGGTACCGCCTAACTGAGTATCCCCTGACGTGGAGCGGACTTCGAAGACCCCGTCTCCCACATCCAGCACAGAAACGTCGAAGGTACCGCCCCCCAGGTCAAAGACGAGGATAGTCTGATTGTAGGTCTGGTCTAAGCCGTAGGCCAGGGCCGCCGAGGTGGGTTCATTCAGGATGCGCTTAACATCCAGACCGGCGATGCGGCCGGCATTGCGGGTGGCCTGGCGCTGGGTATCATTGAAGTAAGCGGGTACGGTAATGACTGCCCCGGTGACCGGCTGCCCCAGGTAGCGGCTGGCCTCATCCGCCAGCTTGCGCAGAATCATGGCGGAAACTTCTTCGGGGGCGAAGTCCTTTTCCAGGCGGGGGCAGCGAATCTTGACGTTGCCAACCTCGTCCCGGCGAATAGTGTAGGGCACCCGTTTGGAAGTGGGGTCCAGCTCGGCGTACTTGCGCCCCATGTAGCGCTTGACCGCATAAAAGGTGTTCTGGGGATTCAGCACCGCCTGACGCCGGGCCATTTGTCCCACCAGCCGTTCCCCTTCTTTACTGAACGCCACCACCGAAGGGGTTGTGCGCATCCCTTCTGCATTAGCAATCACCACCGGTTTACCACCTTCCATTACAGAAACCACTGAGTTGGTGGTACCCAGGTCGATGCCAACTACTTTACCCATTCGATTTGGCGTCTCCTTGTCTGTCTGCGTGCTTCTTAGGGGCGGCGGCTATGGTCAGTTTGTAACATTGTTGATCAAAACTACCACTGAGAAAGCGCTGCTGCTGAAGCCAGTCTTACATCTTTGTTAATGATAGTCTGTCCCGGCTTTGCCTCAGAACTAGTTGGGCTGGGAATCAGCGCTTTGGAGAAAACCTTCCGACAGAACTTGAATCAGGTTTACATTCTAGAGTTAAATTTTGTCTATCCTACCGAATCGGGGTAGAAAAGCTGATGGGCAGACCGTACTCGCGGCTGTAAATGCTCAGCGGGTTCGGTCTGCCAGACAGTCAGCTCTGGGAAACGGTTCCTCGACTCTCCCCGGAACTCGAGTTTCTAAGCCGCCCCTGGGAATCAGGCGAAATCCAACAATTGGAAGCAGTTTGGCGTAGAGGAATTAGTGGGCCACACCCAGGCGCTGGATCTTCAGCACGTCCGTCATCTTGCGGAGCTGGCTGAAGGTTTGATCCAGGTGGGCGTGGTCGCGCACATCTAGCCCCAGGTCGATCTCGGCGGTTTGGCCGGGGAAGGTTTTCACCTGGGCCTTGTGGACGTTGATTTGCAGGTCGGACAGGTGGGAGAGAATGTCTTTCAGCACGCCGACCCGGTCAATCACCTCAATCTTCACATCCACCGGATAGGTCTGGCGGGATCCGTTTGATTCTGACGGGTTCCAGCTCACGGGTATAAGCCGGTCGCCGGGGATTTCATCCACATTGGGACACCCCTGCTTATGAATGGCGATGCCGCGACTGCCCAGGGACACACTGCCGATGATGGGTTCCCCCGGCAGGGGATTACAGCAGCCAGCGATGTGGTACATCAGCCCTTCAATGCCCAAAATCGGATCTTTGGAGTTGACCTGGCGGGGTTTAGGGTGGCTGGTGACGGCATCGGCCAGGAACTGGTCAGAATCTTCCAAAGAAGACTCTAAGGAAGTCTGCTCGATGGGCTGTTGAGCCTTCACCGCCTCCCGCAGACGGTTAACAAACAGGTTCAGGGTAACTTCCCCATAGCCCAGACCCGCTAGCAGATCATCCACCGTCTGGTAATTACATCGTTCCGCTGCCGTTTGGGCCGGTTCAGACTTGAGCAGGGCTTCGAAGCCGTTGCGGCCCAGTTCTTTCTCCAGCATGTCCCGTCCGCGGGCAATGTTTTCATCCCGGTGGGATCGCTTGTACCACTGGCGAATGCGGTTTCGGGCGCTGGGGGTAACCACAAAGTTGAGCCAGTCCAGACTGGGGTGACTGCTCTTTTGGGTGAGAATTTCGACGATATCCCCATTTTCCAGGGGGGTGTCCAGGGTAACGATGCGGCCATTCACCCGGGCACCGCAGCAGTGGTTCCCCACCTCAGTATGAATGCGGTATGCAAAGTCGACCGTCGTAGCCCCCCGACTGAGGGAAATCACATCACCGTTGGGGGTGAAAACGTAAACGTCCTCGTCGAACAGGTTGCCTTTGACGTTTTCTAAGAATTCCTGGGCATCTTTAAGGTCGTTCTGCCACTCCAGCAGCTGCCGCAGCCAGGTGAATTTTTCATCATCCGCCGTCATGAGGGCGTTGCTGGAGGTACCGGCTTCCTTGTATTTCCAGTGGGCGGCAATCCCGTATTCCGCAATGTGGTGCATTTCCAGGGTGCGAATTTGGACCTCAATGGGCTTGCCCATATTGCCGATTACCACCGTGTGCAGGGACTGGTAGCGGTTGGGTTTGGGCAGACCGATGTAGTCTTTAAAGCGGCCAGGAATCGGGCGAAACGCATCGTGAACAATCGCCAGCGCCCGGTAGCATTCCTCGTTGTTGCCGACAATCAGCCGAATGGCTGCGACATCGTAGATTTCGTGGAAATCTTTCTGCTGCATCTCCATCTTGCGGTAAATGCTGTATAAATGCTTCGGTCGGCTACTCACATCCACCACCTGAATGTCTGCTTGGTGCAGGCGCTTCCGCAGAGTTTCGGCCACCTGAATCAACCGGGCCTCTCGATCTGCCCGCTTATCGGTGACGTGTTCCTGCATCCGACGATAGGCATTGGCTTCAAGATACTTAAAGGAAAGATCTTCTAATTCCCACTTGAAGCGACCGATCCCCAGGCGGTTTGCCAGGGGAGCAAAAATTTCCATGGTTTCCCGGGCAATGCGGCGGCGCTTGGCATCGCTTAAATGCTCCAGGGTGCGCATGTTGTGAAGCCGATCCGCCAGCTTCACAACAATCACTCGAATGTCCTCGGCCATGGCCAAAAACATGCGGCGAAAGTTTTCGGCCTGACGCTCGGTTTTGCTTTCAAAGTTAAATTTAGAAAGTTTAGTAACCCCTTCGACCAGCTGGCGGACCTCTTCGCCGAAGTGCTGCTCAATTTCCTCGGGGGTCACATCGGTATCTTCGACCACATCATGGAGAAAACCAGAGGCAATCATGGCACTATCGCCCCCCAGATCCCGCAGCAGCCCTGCGACGGCAATGGGATGGCAGATGTAGGGTTCTCCGGAAGCGCGATATTGCCCTTTATGGAGTTCGTAAGCAAATTCGAAGGCGCGACACACTAAAAGACTATTAGACTTATCTTCAGACTCATCTGCAGGTTCCTGACTCGACCCAGGATGTTGGTGGGTCAACAAACATGTGGTCAACCAATCGGGGAGCGCACAATCAATCGATAGGGGGGATGGAACCGTCGCAGTCATAGGGTCCGGTATGTCTATGGATAGGGGAAACTAAACTCAGGCGGAATTAAGCTAGAACAGAGCCAAATCGGAAAGAAAAAACGTCACAACGGTGAACTGATGTCTCGAACTGTTACCGCGGAAAGAATGCAGATCCTCTAAGATTCGAGACCCTTTTGAATAACAAAACTAAAAGCTGAACGCAACCTGTACAAGTGTTCTGC
>CAZPYG010000001.1:65040-129295 GCA_964590465.1 uncultured bacterium
GACCCTTTTGAATAACAAAACTAAAAGCTGAACGCAACCTGTACAAGTGTTCTGCGTCAGAGACTTACCCTGAGGATTCAGACACCAGTTGGGAGATGGCAGCGGCAAACCGCTCATCTCTACGCCAATGTGAATGATGAATAAAGCGTATAAAAATACGCTACATCACAAACCCTGGTGAACAACCCCACTGAGACAGAGATGCAACAAATACTATTGGCCATCCCCATGTTATTGGAAGTTGTTCATTAACCTTAACATTTGATACCTCATTGCTGCATTTCATCCTTAGGTGAGTACTTTATCAGCAGGCCCCCTAGCCCTCTCCAACGCATTCAACCGATTTCTATGTCCCTTGAAGCGGTTCAAACCCTTACAACTCAGGTAAACCACTTGAGCGAGCAGTGCCGACTGTCCAACCCGGATGGAAAAACCTTGCAGCCAATTTTTTTAATGATTCAGCAAACTTTCCAAAGGCAAGTTTTGCCCCTGGGCGATGAAGTGACCCATCCCGAAACCGTTCAGCCAATTTTGACGGAAATGAATCGTATCCTTCGGCTTTTAGGCACAGACATTGCCTTCATGCAGGCGGCGCGGAAAAGTATGACGGTGCAGCAGCGCCAGGCCCAAATGGCGGAAAAATTGCAGAAGTTACTGGCCTTCTGTGAGGCATTGAGGAAAGCCTTAATGGTTTAATGGGGGCATTCCTATGCCAGCCGTTGTTGGAGAACCCGTTTTGTACCAGTGTCCTAAGGAGGGCAACGTCGATCTCCAGGAGGAGGCACTCTCCCCTGGTCTACCGTCCCACACCTGCCCCAGTTGTGGCGGTGCCTGGATTCAGCCTGAGCATTATGCCGTCTGGCAAAGCCAACAGGTGGATACCGACGCCCCAACAGAAGTTTCTGTCCTGCCCCTGACCCTAGATACAGATTTTCAGACCCCCTCTCTAGACAACCGGGCTGCCCTTTGCCCCGACTGCCGCAGCTACCTGGTGCGGGGACGAGTTAACCTGTCCCAGAGGTCTTTCTTTGTAGAGCGGTGCCCGAATTGCAAAGGGATCTGGTGCGATGCAGGGGAGTGGGACCTGCTGCAAAAGCTAAATCTACACACCCACGTCGAGTACTTGTTTTCCCCAGAATGGCAGAACCAGGTCCGGGAGTTAGAAAATTTAGAACGAGAACGAAGAGCGACCATCGAAAAACTCGGCCCTGACATTGCTGAGCGGGTCTTTGAGCTAGCAGAACTGCTGGAAAAACATCCCAATGGAGACTTTGGGGTAGCCTATTTAATGCGCCGCTTTGACCAGTAATTTCAGGGATAGACCTGTTCTGCGATGACCGCTCCGCTGTTAGCAATCGAATCGTTTTCGGTGACCTATCCGGCCCAGGACCAGCGGGCGGTGAATGATGTGTCCCTGGCCCTGTCGCCGGGGGAAAAGCTGGGTCTGGTCGGAGAGTCGGGCTGTGGCAAATCCACATTGGGGCGGGCGGTATTGAGGCTATTGCCCAAACAAACGACCCTGGAGGGCAGGGTCTGGTTCAACGGCGAATCGGTACTGAACTTTACTCCCCGTCGGCTGAGGGAGTTTCGGGGCGAAGCGGTAGCCCTTGTTTTTCAGGACCCCATGACCCGCTTAAATCCTCTGATGACGATTGGGGACCACTGCATGGAAACCCTGCAGGCCCATCGCCCCCAGATCTCGAAGCGGGAAGTGAAAGAACGGGCCATGGCGATTCTGGAGACGGTCAAGATTCCGCCTAATCGGTGGAGTCAGTATCCCCATGAGTTCAGCGGCGGTATGCGGCAGCGGGTGGCGATTGCCCTGGCCATGATCCTGGAACCCCAGCTGATTGTGGCGGATGAACCCACCACCAGCCTGGATGTGACCGTATCGGCCCAGATTCTGGATGAGTTGACCCGCCTCTGCGACCAGCTAGGCACGGCATTGCTGCTGATTTCCCATGACCTGTCCCTGGTGGCGGAATATTGCGATCGCGTCGCCGTGATGTACCAGGGTCGCCTGGTGGAAGCGGGCACCTCTGCCGATGTCCTGGGCGATCCCCAAAACAATTACACCCAATCTCTTGTCAATGCTGCTTTACAACTGCAGCAGGCGGAAGGACTACTCTACGAAGCCAGGCCGAGCGAACCTATCCTGCGGCTGCGGGATGTGACCCAGCACTACACCCTGGAAGCCAATCCCCTGGCCCGACTGCTGGGGGGCGACCAAAATACTGCGATTAAAGCGGTAGATGGGGTATCCATGGACATCTACCCCGGCGAAGTCGTCGGATTGGTAGGAGAATCCGGCTGTGGTAAAAGTACTCTGTCGCGTACCATTCTTCAGCTGGTACCTCCTACCTCTGGAACGATTGAGTTTTGCGGTACAGAACTGACCCGCCTATCCCGCCGGGAGATGCAGCAGCAGCGGCGACAGCTTCAGATGGTGTTTCAGGACCCCCACGCCTGCCTGAACCCGATGATGACCGTGGGCAAAAGCATCGCCGATCCTCTGCTGATTCATGGGCTAACGACGGTACAGGAAGCCTATAAGCAGGCCCACGACATGCTGGCTAGGGTCAGCATGATTCCCACCGAAGAGTATTTTGACCGCTATCCCGGTGATCTTTCCGGTGGCCAGCAGCAGCGGGTGGCCATCGCCCGGGCCCTGATTACCAAGCCTAAACTGGTGATTTGTGATGAGCCAGTCAGCATGTTGGATGCATCGGTGCAGACCCAAGTGCTGGACCTCATGGTGGTTCTGAAGGAAGAGTTTGACCTCACCTACTTGTTCATTACCCATGACCTTTGGGTGGCGCGGTTTATGTGCGATCGCATCGCCGTCATGCAGGGAGGCAAGATTGTGGAATTGGCCCCCACCAAACAAATTTTTACGGCCCCCCAACACCCCTATACCAAAACGCTATTGAGAGCGGCCCCGGTATTGGCCAGGGGAGACAAGTAGCTCTCCCCCCATCCTCCAGAACGGCTTGTCGCAGCGCTTCAACCCTAAGGTCCGTAGATTTCCCTGCTGTAGGCCTGTAAAAAGTCCTTGTTAAGGGGACTTGAGGTCTCTTCGGTATTGCGAAACAGGGCCGTAAACCCGCCAGCCCCTAACCCTGAATGAGGCCACAGACGATAACAGGGAAACTCCGCAAAGGTGGATCTGTAGGACTCTAGAAACGAGACCTCCACCGCCTCAAACTGCGGGAATTTTTTCATCAACCATTCCCCAATCTGCTCATTTTCTTCCGGCGAGAAAGTACAGGTCATATAGGCCAGATAACCGCCTCCGGCGACGGTCTGGACCGCATTGGCAATAATCCGCTTTTGACGACTGGCACTTTTGTTGATGTTGACCGGATGAAAACATCCCAACGCCTTATCTCCCTTGGCCAGAAGGGATTGACCAGTGCAGGGGGCATCGACAATAACCACGGATGCTGTTTGGGACAATTGCTCAGCAAACATTTGACTGTCTAGATTAAAGACCAGGGCTTCGGTTACGCCGCAACGTTTAAGATTGGAAATCAATATCTTGACACGCTTACGAACCACCTCGTTACAGAACAGGTGTTCAGGCTTCAGCATGGCCCTTGCCAGTAAGCTCTTGCCCCCCGGGGCAGCGCACAAATCGATAACTGTATTGACAACACCATGGGGAATAGCGCGCAGCACTGAGGCTTCAAACACCGAAGAACCATCCAGACAGTAATAAAAGCCTTCTGTGTGGAGAACATGCTGGCCTGGGCGTTGACCCGGGGCCAGGCGATCCACTGAATCGGGTTGCCAGGGTAGGGGAGGCAGCACTGCCCATGGCACAATCGGCGGACGGGGTTGAGTCCACACGATTCCAGAGGGGAATTCTTGAGGCTGGGTCAGAGCCGCCACAAAGGCATTTTGTTGCTCCTGATCTGGACAGAGTTTGCGGCTAAGTTTTAGCAGGAGGTTGGAGGGGTTACCCATCGGTGATCGGCAGGTTAAGAGCCTTGGGGAATACTCAGAATCAAGACTGGTGGACAGTTTCTACCCTACGGTAGATCAGGGCGGTCCTGCCAGGCCGATCTTTAACCACCTACGAGGGTTGATTTCAGCTTATTTTCCTGCCATTCCGGGGCAGGAAATTCCCAACCTGCGGTTGGCCAGGGACCTAAATGCCGGGAACTTCGTTGGCGAAGGTTGCTTTGCGGCGGAACTGAAAAGGCCCGGCCAGAGAGCCCCAGACATGCTCATTGGTTTCCGGGTCACGGCCCCGGTCCCAGCTGATGAACTGATCGGCGCCAATTTCGAACTCGCTGTCCAGATAAGTCGTTTTGCCGTTACGTTCGACCATACAGGCTTTGCCGGGTTCTACGGATCCCTTAAAGCTGTGCCCTGTCCAGCGGACAATCATATTGCAGCCGCCCATTTTCTGGAACTGCTCAGGGCTCAGCTTGGAAAGCTGGTTCAAATCCCGGGAAGCACCGTAAAAAGCATCCGGGTCTTTGAGGATAAAGTTCTCGATAATGATGTGGTCTTCCCTGGGAATCAGCTTCATTCCCCTGGCGCGATAGGGCCGTTTGATCTGAAAATCATAGGCCTGCTCCAGGTAGAAGCCCATGCCACCCAACATATCCAGCGGTAGCGGACGCATGCACACTCGAATATGAGCAAACAAAGGCGGATTATCAAACGCCTGCTGTTGATTACTGAAGTCAGCCGCCATCCAGCGGGCCAGGGTATTAACGTCAGTCGCGTGGGTCATGGAAACCGTGGGGAATTTACTCGACGATCATGCCTAAAGTTTACAGGGTGATGGAGCAACTCCGGATTAGCGGCGGGTTTCCAGGTATTGACCAATCATAATTTGTTCCCCCGCTCGGGAGATGACAGTCTGACGGGTGCGGTATTTCTGACCGATAAGCTTGAGTTCTTCCTCGAAAGAAGATTTGTTGTACTCGGTCTTGAGGCACATGGTGCGGTTGTCGCGGAAGTAATATTCAGCGGTGACGGGTTTGGGGGTCGCAAAGCCCCGATCACGATACAGGGTTGTTCCCCTGACTCCAAAAATGGTGCTGCCAACGACGGGTTTCTTGCCGGTACCGACGTAGTCGCTTTCCCAGCTTACGGTGGTACCGCAAATTAGAGGCTTGCGGGGATCCAACTGATGCAATTCAGCCAGGTTAAGAAGCTCGGAATGCCCTGCTTCTAGAAAATTGATGCTGATCTGGCTCACCACCTCCTGGGTCTCACCGCTCTGGAGGGTGTAATAGCGTCGCTCCGAACGCCACTCTCCGGCGGTGTCTTTAAAGAAGGCCGTTACTAAGGGTTCAGCCAGAATGCGGGCGGTATCTGTGGAAAAGGGCATATCGAAAACCAACCAGAGACAGAGCAGCTGTGAACTTAAGTCAATCCAAAGGAAGAACATCGTTAAGTTTCTTAATCATAATGGGCGGGTCTCAGACCTGCAATCACCCAAGCGGGTTATTTACCAGCACTTGACGGATATATTACGGAAAGTTACGGGGGATTCTGTAGGGAGGAATACTTATTGACCGCGAGTGGAAGGTGAGAGGTGAGGAGTATGGGGTGCGGGGTGGTTAGACATCCAGATCTTTACTTTGGGATGCAAGGTCGTTAGTCCAACCTTGGCTGAGATTTAAGGATCGCCAAGGGGGCAAAGATTGGTAGGTTAAAGGAATTGGATTTGCTGTGGTTGGGCGATGGATTTGACGGACATCAACTATTTTTTCGATTGCTGCATTGGCCATTGGGATATTGAGCGCACCTATCACTATTTGACCCATCAAGAAATTGAGCGGTCCCACACGGACTTTAAGGTAAACCCCATTACCCCTGAGCTGAAGCAAAAGGTACTGGCGGATAACGAATATAGGGAAGGCCTAGATTTAAGTCAGATGCCCGGATTTCAGCTGGTCTTTCACACCGTGTCAGATAAAGGAGAAGAGGTTTCCCAGGAGCTCTGTGCCCTGTTTGTGCCTAAGGAGCAGGAGGGAAGCCTGATCACAGGGGACTATTTGCGCGATCGCGCCTACGAAGAAGCCCGTCCCATCATTTCCTCTTTCGCCTATAACCAGGACAATCGCGAATTACTCATGACCACTTACTACACTCGGGTGGTTTCCGTTGACTCCATCACATTGATTAACCCTAAGATGCGGATTCGGAAAATTCTCAACTACCAGCGCCCAGATCCAGGAGCACCGATGGATCAGTTAGTGCTGGTGGGGTTTGGAGTTGAACAAAAGCCTGAAACATAAAACTGACTTCGCAACTTTGCCATCACCAAGCTTACCAGCAATTCTCATTTTGATTTCCTGGCGTTCGGCCTGAGCGGTATTGCATCCCCCTAAAAGCCATATTGAGAATTGCTGCAAGCTTACATTTAGGCTTGCCCAACCTTTTTGTGTTAGAAGGAGTGGGCAGCTAATGACATAAAGTAGCGAGTATGGATCGCTGGAAGAAACTTTGGTACGGGTTCGCTGGGCAATTCGACGGTTGGACCGTGAGTGTTGGAATCATTGCCCTTTTGATGATTTCGCCGGTTTTAGTGGTTCTGAGTGGGGTATTTACCAACTCCACGGAAACCTGGGACCATCTGGTCGCCACAGTATTACCCCAATACATCAAAAATTCCCTGATTTTAATGGTGGGTGTGGGGCTGGGAGTCCTGGTATTGGGAGTGACCACGGCCTGGCTGATCAGTACCTGCCAATTTCCAGGCCGCAGCTGGTTTGAATGGTTATTACTGCTGCCCCTGGCTGCGCCAGCTTACCTGTTGGCCTATGTCTATACCGATGTACTGGATTACTTTGGTCCCGTACAAACGACCCTGAGGACCCTGTTCGGTTGGGAACGAGCCACAGACTACTGGTTCCCCCATATTCGCTCCATCGGGGGGGCCATTCTGCTGTTTAGCTTGACTTTGTATCCCTACGTTTACATGCTGACGCGGGTGGCGTTTTTAGAGCAGTCAACCGCCACCCTAGAAGCCAGTCGCTCTTTAGGCTGTGGTCCCTGGCGCAGCTTCTGGTCTGTGGCGCTGCCCCTGGCAAGGCCGGCGATCGCAACGGGCACAGCCCTAGCCCTGATGGAGACCCTGAACGATTTCGGCACCGTAGAATATTTCAGCGTTCCCACTTTTACCACGGGCATTTACCGGACCTGGTTCGGCTTGGGAGATCGTCCCGCTGCGGTACAGTTAGCGGCCCTGCTCCTGCTATTCATTTTTGCCCTGATCTTGCTGGAGAGGTGGTCCCGTCGCCGGTCAAAGTATTATCAATCCCTGTCCCAAAACGTGGCCCAAACTCGCTACCAGCTTAAAGGGTGGCGGGGAGGGGCGGCCTGGTTCGCTTGCCTGACTCCGGTTTTGTGGGGGCTTATGGTTCCTGCTGGTCTGCTGCTTGAGAAAACCCTGCGCCACGCCGACCAGACCTTGAATGAAGAATTTCTGGTTCTGGGTACCCACAGCCTGATCCTGGCCACCTTAACCGGTGTCATTGCCATGGGGTTGTCCTTAGTCATGGCTTACGGCCTCAGGCTCAACAGTACACCCCTGCTGCGATTGGGCGTGCGCACCGCATCCATGGGTTATGCCGTACCGGGTGCGGTGATTGCCGTGGGGATTCTGATTCCTCTGGCCCGGCTCGACAATACCATCGATGGTTGGATGAGGGCGACCTTCAATGTGTCTACGGGACTGCTGTTTAGCGGGACGATTATGGCGTTAATTTTTGCTTACCTGGTGCGGTTTTTGGCCGTGTCCTTCGGCACGGTAGATGCCGGGCTTGGAAAAATTCGCCCCTCCCTGGATGATGCCGCTCGTAGTTTGGGCTACGGACCTACGGGTACCCTGCTTCGAGTCCATAGACCTCTGATGGGGAGTAGTCTGCTTACCGCCTTCATGCTGGTGTTTGTGGATGTTATGAAAGAATTGCCGGCTACCCTGGTCATTCGTCCTTTCAACTTCGACACCTTAGCGGTGCGGGTCTATCAGTATGCTTCCGATGAACGCCTGATTGAAGCTGCCGCCCCGGCGTTGACCATTCTGCTGGTGGGAATCTTGCCGGTCATTTTGCTGAGCTGGCGCATCACTGTCAGCAGCCAGCGGGTAACGGCCCAGCCTCGTTAGGCTTTGCCGCCCAGAGCCGAGGGGTTTGTCTTTACGCCCCAGGGGGAGAGGCTGTTATCTCCTCCCCTGGTCAGGGACAGAATAGAGAGAGCCATTTTTAGACTTGGCCGACCCCTTTACCCCGTTCATCCGATTGCATGGTCACTTTGCCGGACTCATCCGTCTGATTTGCCCGCTGCAATTCTTCAATGCGGCGCTGTTTATTTGCGGCCTTTTCTTCTTCCAAATCGCCTGGTTCTTCAATGTACATTTCAGGTTCTATGGGATAGTTATTCACTAACCCTTCCTGGTCAACGGTATAACCGCCATCGGTATTCAAGGTTTCGTTTTGCTGGTTGGGCGGGTGCTTATAATCGCCAGCTTCACGCTCTTTACGGGCCGCTGTTTCAGCCGGGATGATATGGGGATCAAAATTATCCTTCTCTACTCTGGGATGTTGATGACTCATAAACCCTCCGATTTTTTCACCATTTCAACCCAGATATCGAAGCCGATGTCAGTTCTAAGCCGATTTAACCAATGCAAAGCCGATGATTAGAATCATGCCATCCGGGTCAAAAAAAGAGCCAAATATTGAAAATAAATTTCCCTTTTGACTACCATCAAGAATATAAAAAAACAGTTCTTCAAACATCTATCGGCAGTAATAATCAACTAAAATGGCATCGGCCAAGGGCGCGATTTTTCTCTCAATAAAAAATGTCTTTGCGACTAGTCCGCGTATTTTTCATCTATCCAATTATGTCTTTAATCTGTCTACACCCAATTGTGGACCACCACTAAAACGCCGTCGGACGTACCGCGATGTTGTGTATTGTGGATGCCTGCAGCTATCAGCCCTCGGGGCAAAACAACTCGGGGCAAAATAAAGCCCCTGAACCCGGCGGCGTACGCACTATAATCCGTACGCACTATAAATGCCCCCTCAAAGTACTGGCACAGGTGCCGGGCGAGGGCCTCTGGATTAGCGGCAGTGCCCCATTTCTTGCTAAGAGCATCCAGGGTTGAGCTTTTCCCGCCATTGCCCGACCAGTTGCTTCAGGTGCGAGCCCAGCCAGGGGTCGTATTGAGGATAAATGGGTAAGCGGGGAGTCAGGTGCCAGTCTGTGATCGCCAACCTCTTCCCCAATGCCTTCGCGTCGGGATGGTCGTAGTCTGGGTTCACTTCATCCACGGGACTAATGCCGCCAATATCCCTGCCCCCCGCTTCCAGGCAGGCCAGCAAACCCTTATGACTCACTAGGTTTGGGGGAATCTGCAATGTGATGGAATCGGGCAAATATGCCTTCGCCAGTTCCACGGCCTTGACCAAATCGGTTTCCGGAAAGGGCAAACCCCGCTGGTGCTGGCGCTCCCCCGGACTGTGGGGCTGCAAAATCACCTCTTGAATGTGGCCGTAGCGGTGTTGCAGGGCAGCGATGGCCTCCAGAGACTCAACCCAGTCGGCCTGGGATTCCCCCAATCCCAACAGCAGTCCTGTGGTGAATGGAATACCCAACTCCCCCGCCCAGGCCAGCTGCTGCAGCCGAATTTCTGGACGCTTGCTGGGGGCATGGCGATGGACTGTGTCCAGCAGGCGGGGCGTCACCTGCTCCACCATCAGCCCCATGGACACATTCACCTGCTTCAGCTGCTCCATTTCTTCCCGGGTTAGAGGACCGGCATTGGTGTGGGGCAGCAGTCCGGCTTCCAGGGCCAGCTCACAAATGCGATAGATGTGGCGCAACCAATCCCCACGGCGGGGGCTTTGGGGAGCTACTTCTCCACTCAGTACCAGCACCTCAATCACCCCCTGCTGCCCGATGGTGTGCAGTAAAGCTTTGGCTCGGTCTAAGTCCAACCAGGGCGACTGGCCCGGATCGGTGCGGAAATTGCAGTAGGTACAGCGGTTAAAGCATTCATAGGTGGGCACCACTGTATAGGCAGGACTGTAGGTGACAACGCGGTTAGCCTCAGGCCAGGGTTGCAGCTCCTGCCAGGGGGCGGGGGGATGGGGAGATGGGGAGATGGGGAGATGGGGAGATGGGGAAAGCGATATGATGGCTCTAAGAATATTCCAACTAAAAAGTTATCCAATCGAGATTCCTCCCGTTGGTTCTCCCCCAGGGAGACGCTTCGCGAACGGAATGACACACCGGTCATGTTGTTTGTCTTTCAGACAGGCTACGCCAACGCGCAGCGGCTCCAGAGGAGCAACGAAGCGAAGCGGAGTCGAAACATCTTTATTGGCCAATGGATAATTATTTGCTTGGAGTACTCTAAGCTTTTGGGGCGAGATGATGACCCAGGCCAAGGCAAAAAATCTAACCTTCGCAGAGTTCCTAGAACTGGGGGAGGGTGATGAAGTTCGCTATGACTTATTGGCAGACGGGAGTCTAGTGGAAGTGCCCAGCGAAGCTGAAATTAACAGTGCGCTGGTGATGAATTTGCTGCAAAAGCTGGCAGCTTTTTTTGAGTTCAGGCTGGCCAAAATTGGCGTTTTAGAACTTGAAGTGCATCCTGTGGGAGACGGCAGACGAAACCGTCGCCCTGATCTGGCAATTTTGATGCCGGAACACCTGAAAAGTGAAAGTATTCAAAAACGTACCGCTCTTTTTTTAGGAGCACCACCGCCGCGTTTTGTAGCTGAGGTGGTTAGCCCCGGCGATGCTGAAAGCGAAAACTTTAAGCGAGACTACATCTGAAAACCAGTTTATGATGTAACCGCTGTCGCACCTGAAGCCGCAATGTTTATTGACTACATCACCCTGATGCTGATCAATATGGTCGCCGGGTTAGTTTTGCTGGCAGATTTCGTCTACCGCGGTCTGGAAGGGGCCAACCCGAAACGATGGATTCCTGGGTTTGGGTTGGTGGGGGGCGTTGCCCTGGCCACCGGGCTCCATATGATCTGGACCTGGCCGGTGCCGGGAAGTTTCAATATTTCCTTTGGGGAGACTTCGGTCTTATTTGGCGGCCTGTATCTAGCGGCAGCGGTAGCCCTGGCCCTGAGCTGGGATTTATTCACGGTTACGGTTTACGCCTTCTTTGCCGGTCTCACCTCCATTGTGGTAGGAATTCGCATTATTAATCTGGGTCAAACGCGGCAACCGTGGGTTGCTGGCATCGGGTTTATTCTGACTGGGCTGGGGGGAGTCCTGGCGGCACCGACCCTGGTGTATCTGAAGGGGAATAAGGGCTGGCGAACATTGGGAGCAGTGGTTTTACTGGTGGCAGCTTTAATTTGGGCCATCATCGGATACATGGCTTACTGGGGGCACATGGCCAGCTTTAGCGATTGGCAACCCCCGGTTATGCGGGGCAATTGATGTAAATAGGTCTTGCTTCAGTAAGTCGTAAACCGCTGCCGCCGGTACCGGCGGCGAGAATAAATAGCCCTGGCCGTATTCACAGCCATGGTCCTGCAGCCAGTGGAGTTGTTCCACGGTTTCGATGCCTTCCGCGATCGCGTCCAACTCCAGCACATTGCTCAAGGCGATAATCGATTCGGCAATGGTCTGGTTTCGGGCGTCCTGTCCCATATGACTGACGAAGGTGCGGTCGATTTTCAGGGCATCCACCGGCAGGCGATGGAGATAGCTGAGGGAAGAATACCCCGTGCCGAAATCGTCAATACTGATGTGAACCCCCCTGGCCTGCATCTTTGACAACAGTCGGTGGGTGGCTTCAAAATTTTTGACCAGCATACTTTCGGTAATTTCCATGGTCAGGGCATCGGGAGGCAGACCGGTATCTCCCAATACCGTTTCAAACTGGGCAAATAGGTCGCTGGACTGTAGCTGCCTGACGGATAAATTAATACTTACCCTCAAGTTGCGGGCGGCTGGGCTATGGCGTCTCCAGGTCACCAGCTGCTGACAGGCGGTTTGCGTGATCCAGTTGCCGATGGGCAAAATTAAACCTGTTTCCTCCGCCAGGGGAATAAATTGCTCAGGGGAAACCAACCCTAACTGGGGATGTTGCCATCGCAGGAGCACCTCCAGGCCAACAATATCTAAGGTTTCAAGGGCAACGATGGGTTGGTAGTACAGCTGTAGTTCTTGATATTCCAGGGCCCGCCGCAGGTCATTACCCAGGTTCATGCGCTCTATTACCTGCAGGCGCATCTCCGGATCAAACACTGCATAACTGGCCCGACCACTGGCCTTGGCCTGGTACATGGCAATGTCAGCGTCACGGACGAGATCTTCAGCTTTCTGGTAATTGCGAAAGTCCATCACAATGCCAATGCTGGAGGTAATGAAAATTTCCCGCTGTTCCAGCATGAACGGTTCTCGTAATTCCTCGAGGATACGCTCCGCCACCTGAATGGCCTGGTCCTGCTGCTCAAGATTTTCCAGCAAAATGACAAACTCGTCGCCGCTAATGCGGGCAACAATATCGGTAGTACGCACCACCTGGGTGAGCTTATGGGCTACCCAAACCAGCAGTTGGTCTCCGGTCAGGTGCCCTAGACTATCATTGACGACCTTGAACTGATCCAGATCTAAAAACAGTAAGGCACTTTGCTGATCAGGAACCTGGGAGGTTTGCTCAATGACGACTCCCAATCGCTCCATCAGCACACTGCGATTCGGTAATCCCGTCAGGGCATCGTTCAGAGCCGCATGGCGCAGCTGTTGCTCCACCTGTACCCTATCCGTGACATCCCGGGACGTGGTTTGAAACTGGGTAATTTTTCCGGCCTTATTCAGAATAGGGTTTACCAGGGTTTCAACCCAGATATAGTCTCCCTGGGCATTCCTGACCCGATGGGTGAGGGGGGAAATGGTCTCTCCCTTGACGGCTTGCCGGTGTATTTCTGTGCGCAGCAGGTCTTGCTCATCAGGATGGATGAATTCGTAGAACGTTCGCCCCAGCAGGTCTTCCGGCTGATAGCCCAACTGGGTTTTGCAGGAGGGGCTAACGTACACATAGCAGCCCTCTAAATCGTTTAGACAGACCAGATCGCTAATATTTTCAGCCACCAGCCGATAGCGGTGTTCACTTTCCCGGGCGGCCTGCTCGGCTTGCTTCAGGGCGGTAATATCGCGCCCCACAGACTGAATCTCGATGAGATTGCCCTGATCGTCAAAAATGCCCTGGTTGAGCCACTGGGTCCAGCCGACTTCGCCATCCGCCCGATTGTCGCGATTTTCGGCAAAAAACCTGGGTTTTTCCGGTGTCAGCAGGGCCAAACCCTTGAAGGCGTCTGCTTCTAAATCTTCAGGGCTGGCCAGATCCCGCCAGCGTTTACCGATGATTTCCTCGGAGGTTATTCCCATGGCCCGACATAGGGCTTCGTTGGCAAAGGTAATCGTGGTGTCGGGTTGGGAATGCAAAATAAAATCGCTCTGGGCCTCAACTACCTGACGGTAACGGCGCTCACTATCCCGCAGGGCCTGCGCGGCCTGACGGCGATAGGCTTCGTTGCGGATGCGCTCGATTTCTCGGCGTTTGCGATCGCTAATATCCCGCACAATCACCAGCAGCAGGTCCGGTTCCACGGGCACCACCCGCACCTCTTCGTACTGCAGAATATTCTCGATGGGCAACTCCTGCTCATAGACCTGCACCCTGCCGGTGGTCAGGGCCTGATGAAAGGCTTCTTTGCGCTGGGCTACCAGATCAGGGGGCAAAAGTTCATACTGGTTGGTACCCAGGGTTGCCTTATCTGTCATCAAGTTTTGCAACTCCTGGCCCTCAGAAATGCCCACACAGGTCCCATCGGGGCGGGTCCACAGCAGCAGGTCAGGAATCGCCTGCAACATTTGACGCACCATAGCCTCGCTCTGCCGCAGGGAAGCTTCCATGGCTTGCCGCTGGGCTTCCTGCTGTTTGCGTTCGGTAATATCCAGCACCAGGCCGTCCCAAATGACGCTGCCGTCAGGTTGGGCCTGGGGGCTGGCAATCACCTGCATCCACACCGGTTGACCGGATGGGGTGGTCGCCTGCCATTCCTCCGCCCAGGGTGCCAGGGTTTTGGCAGAATCATAGAGCGATTGTCGTAGTCGCTGCAGGTCTTCCGGGGGAACTAATTGGCATAGAACCTCGGGGGTTTCCATCAAGATTTCAGCCGTGACTCCCCAAAAGTCCAGGGCCCTGGAGCTGACATACAGCAACCCGACAGCGCCATCGCCCTGGCGCTGCAACCGAAAAATCACCCCGGGGGTGTTGTCGGCCAAGCACTGCAGTTGCTCTTCCACATGCCGTCGGCGTTTAATTTCATCCCGCAGGCTGCGATTCCACAACAGGGAAATGAGACACCCCACCCCTAACCCTAAGGCTGCCAGGGGGGGCAAGAAGGGGCGCAGTTTTTCTAAAAGGCTGGGAGACCTGGGGGATAACCACCGGTCCATGGCCTGATAGTAGGCCGAATCTGGATCAGCCTTCAGCCGCCGCAGATTTTGATCCACCTCCGCCAGTAAAGGGCTACGGGTGCCTTTGGCGGCGATAAAATGCAAGCGAGACGGTTCAACCAAAATGGGAGTAGGCTGCACGGCGAGCTGCTGCTCCCATTGCCGACCCAAAAATTGGTTGACCACCGCGGCCTCTACCGTACCTGCCGCCAGGGCTTCGTACATCTGGGCAAAGTCTTTGACCTCAACCAGTTCTGGAGCAATACTAAACTCGTAGGCCCGTTGGGATAGCACCTCCTGCTGGATACTGTCCTTCAACACGGCGACTCGTTTTTGATCCAGGTCGAGAATGGAACTGAACGTTACCCCCCGCCGCCCATAAACCACCGACCAACTGGAAAACACCGCCTCCTGGTTAAACTCAAACCGCTGCTCCCGGACTGGGGTAAAAGCCACATCCACCATCAGGTCCAGGTCTCCCTGTTCCACCAGCTGCAAGCAGCGGTTCCAGTAGCAGGGCACATAGTCCACCTGCCAGTTTTCGGCGGTGGCGATGGCGGCCACCAGGTCTGGCCAAAATCCCTGGGGTTCTCCCCCGTGGGTCAGAAACACTTTAGGTGGATTTTGATAAATGCCGACCCTGACCTGTTCCCCTCCTCCCCTGGCCATATCGGGCCACAGGCTAACAGCGGCAAATGCCGTGCCAAAAAGAAACAGGATGGTTTGCCGGTTGTTCATACCCATTAGGAGCAGGATGGAGGGGCCAGGAGGATGCCTTAATGTCTTATCATCTGCATGGTCATTCAGCCTGGGGCGTACCTCAATGGTAGTTGGTATCCTAGTGTTACTTTCTAACCATCCTCCAGGGATGGCGACAGCCCCATGATTCCCGTCCCCTGGTTTTCATTGCCCTTAAGCTCAGAGTTCCCAGTCCAACGGTCCTCTGCTACCTTGGGGCGACCGTGTTTTGGGTTCAATGCAATGTGTGTTCAATGCAAATTTAATCAATGATGAAATTTGTGCTGTATAGTAAGCCCGGCTGTCACCTGTGCGAAGGTCTGCAGGAAAAACTTGAAGCTGCAGCCCACCTCCCCTTTGATCTGGAGGTGCGAGATATTACCACCCGGGAAGACTGGTTTACCCGTTACCAGTATGAGATTCCAGTGCTGTGTCGGCTGCTAGAAACCCCCGCCGGTATCCAAGAGCAACCTCTGCCCCGACTCTCGCCCCGGGCTCCCCAGGCCAAGGTGGAACAATTGATACAGAATCATTTGGGCCAGAGTAAGGCAGAATAGGGCCAACTTCAACCATGTGAGGAGTTGCTGACATGAAGCTGCATCAGTTACTTGAGGGGCTACCGGAGGGGGTTGTAGCAGCAGGGGCAAACCTGCCGCCGACCATCTCTGAGGTGGAAATCAAAGGGCTCTGTACCAACTCCCAGGCTTGCCAGCCGGGAGATTTGTTTATGGGTATGCCCGGCACTCGGGTGGATGGGGGAGAATTCTGGCCCGGTGCCCTAGGGGCGGGGGCGGTCGCCGCTCTGGTGTCGGATCAGGCCCTGCAGCAGCGACCCGTACCCCAGGGAGCATCGGCCCCTGTTATCCCCACCACCGATATGGCCATAGCCTGTGCCGAAGTGGCGGCCCGATTTTACGACTATCCTGCCCACAAGCTCAACCTGGTCGGGGTTACCGGTACCAACGGTAAGACCACCACCACCCACCTGATTGAGCACCTGCTGGTGGCCGACCAACAGCCCACGGCCCTGCTGGGGACCCTGTACAGCCGCTGGCCCGGGCACCACCAAACGGCTCTTTACACGACTCCTTTTGCGGTAGATTTGCAGGCTGATTTAGCCGCAGCGGTGGCCGCCGGCTGTCGAGCCGGGGTCATGGAGGTAAGTTCCCATGCTTTAGCCCAAAAGCGGGTGTGGGGCTGCCCCTTTAAGGTGGCCGTCTTCACCAACCTGACCCAAGACCATCTGGATTACCACAAGGATTTGGAAGATTACTTCAGGGCCAAGGCCCTGTTGTTTAGTGATACCTATCTGCGGGGACGGGCCGTGATCAACGGAGATACCCCCTTTGGTCAGCGCCTGGCCAGTCAAGGGGCCGCCGATCAGGTTTGGACCTACAGCACCCAAACTCCGGAGGCCGACCTTTACACCAGCGATTTGTCCTATCTGGCCAACGGGGTTCAGGGTAAGCTCCACACTCCCCTGGGAGTGGTTGAGTTCACCTCTCCCCTGGTGGGGCAGTTTAATCTTGAGAATTTACTGGCCGCTGTGGGGGCTGCCCTATCGATGGGGGTGAGCCTGGCCACCATTGCCACCAGTCTACCCAGCTTTGGCGGCGTGCCCGGACGGATGGAGCAGGTGAAGGTGGCCGCCGACCAGGACATCAGCGTGATTGTGGACTACGCCCATACCCCCGATAGCCTGAAGAACTCCCTGCAGGCGGCTCGCCCCTTCGTCAGCGGCAAGCTGATCTGCGTGTTTGGCTGCGGTGGCGACCGCGATCGCACTAAACGTCCTCAGATGGGGCGGATTGCCTACGACCTGGCCGATACCATAGTGGTCACCTCCGACAATCCCCGCACCGAAGACCCGCAGCAGATTCTGCAGGACATTGTGGCGGGTATTCCGGCTGCCCTGGGAGCAGAGCAGGTGGTTTGCGATCGGGGGGCAGCCATTGCCGCCGCCGTTGCCATGGCTCAGCCCGGTGACTGTGTGTTGATTGCCGGCAAAGGCCATGAAGATTATCAAATCCTTGGGACTGAGAAGGTCCACTTCGATGATCGGGAACAGGCTCGGCTGAACCTTGAAAAACGTTACCCATGAGTCCCCTTCAGATTGGGACTGCAATTTTATGTGAAAAGGGTCTAAATTCCCGACAGCTTTTCCGGAGGTGAGGATACTCTTAATAACAGATTGAGTATAAATTCTTTCTTCATCCTGGGAAATTAGCCCGTAGGGCCCATGGCCCCTAGTCATGTTCTCAAGATGGAGACTCCGGATAAATCCTGATCAGATTTATCTGCACATCTGCCCCCGGCGATTGGAGCACCATGCAGTCTTACTACGAACGAGAAGCCTCCCTGCATCAGCTGCTGCAGCAGAGCGATGCTTCACCTGAATATATTCAAGTTAAGCCCAAAGGGTTCAAAGCAATGTTGCAGTCCACTGCAGAATTTCTTGAAACCCACCAGATCCGGGCCAACCTGTTTGTTAAATTGCCTACGGGTTCCCCCTGGCAGGACGATGTTCGCCGCTATTGCCAATCCCTGCCTGCCGAATATCGCTTGTTCAACTTTGTTCGCCCGACCAGGAATATATCCCGGTCGGGCGAACGGGCCAACCCCCTGGCCGCCGAGGTGGAGATTCCCCTGCAGGAGGCGCAAACCTGGCGGGGGGAATATTTCTTACTGGCCCAGACCCAGCAGTTTGCCCTCATGGTGGTGGCCTATCGGCTGCAGCCCATGTCTGCCACCAACGTCCTATCCCCCCATGAAGAAGAGGATGACACCGCTGCCCCCGGCGATGCTGCCGAGGCCATTGCCGCTGACCGTCGCCCTTCCTATCTATCCGTCTGTTGTTCCATCAATCCCCGACTCGTAACCCAGGTTGGTAAAGCGGTACACACCATCGTGGAGCGTTTAGCCTCCACCAGCCATGAGCCCTCCATCGCCAGCCTGGCTAACCAGTGGGATCATTACTGGCCTGAACTGTCTACCAATTCGCCCCAGTTTGTGGCCATGGCCGACAAATGGATTAACTGGCAGCTGCGCCTGCAGGAAAGTTTGCGCCAAACGGTCACCACCTTTCGCCGCCAGGCCATGAGTATGTCCAGCCTGTCTTCCCAAAATGAGGTGTTGCTCAATACCCTGCGGCTGAAGGATGACTTTCTCAACACCGTCGGCCAGGAGTTGCGCACCCCCCTGACCACCATCAAAACCGCCCTGACCCTGCTGGATTCCCCCCACATCAAGTCTTCTCAGCGGCAGCGGTACATGACCATGATCAGCCAAGAGTGCGATCGCCAGAGTGCCCTGATCAGCGGCGTCCTTAACCTGCTGCAGATGGAAACCAGCGTTGAGCAGGCTGAACCTGTCCCTCTGCGCCTTTGTGAAACGGTGCCCCCGGTGGTGAGCACCTACCAACCCCTTGCCCTGGAAAAGGGAATTATGCTGGCCTACACCGTACCGGACGATATTCCCCCGGTCAGCTGCCCAGACCCCTGGGTGCGCCAGATGATGATTCACCTGCTGAACAACAGCATTAAATACACCGAAAGCGGTGGCGAAGTTTGGGTCACGGCCTGTCAAAAAGACGACTTCGCCGAAATTGAGGTGCGCGACAACGGCATCGGCATCCCGGCAACGGATTTACCCAGAATTTTCGAGCACTTTTACCGGGGGCGTAACCTCCCCCAGGACGTTTCAGAAGGGGCCGGCTTGGGGCTTTCCATTGTGCAGCAGCTGCTGCTGTACTGCGGCGGCACCATTCTGGTGGATAGCCACCCTCCGGCAGGCACGGCCTTTGTCATTCGTTTGCCCCTCCACCAGGATTAGTCGTTCAGCAATCGCCCCTGCATGAGAGCCCTTGACCAATCATCGCTGGCGGGGGCCTGGGCGAAGTTATATTTTCCCTGGCTACAGCAAACTGTTTACACTAAAGCCAGTTGTCTTTCATCCTGCCTGTGCCATGACTGTGGATAATACTCTGCTGGAACTGCTCTTCAATGGGGCAAATCTGTTTGTACTGCCCTTCTGGTCCCTGATGGTGCTGGTGCCCAACACCAAACTGGCCCGTAATGTCATGGGTTCTCTGTTGCCGTTTGCAGGATTGGCGGGCCTCTACATCTTCCTGTTTGTTACCAGCTTCAGCAATGTGGAAGGGATTGAAGCCTTCTCAGACCCCAACCTCAGCCTGCCGGACTTAGCCGCGCTGTTTGCTAGCCCCCACGTCACCGCCACCGGCTGGATTCACTTTGTGGTGTTTGACCTGTTTGTGGGCCGCTGGATCTACTGGCAGGGTCAGGAAACCGGGGTGTTTACCCGCCACTCTCTGGTGCTGTGTCTGTTTGCCGGGCCCATGGGGTTGCTCTCCCACCTGATTACCGATGCCCTCTGGAAGCGGTTTGGGAAAGGCGATACCCGTCAGGAACCTACCGCAGAACCAACGGCCTGAAGAAAGTTAATCGCAGCCTTAGGGATACCTTAACGACCTCAGGATCCGGTTTGCGATGTCGGGTAGATCAAATCACACCCCTCAAGTTCTGTCACTAAACTCTCGGTCGGTACGGCTATAGAAATACCTGACCCCTGCAGCTCTGTCACCAACTGGGGGGAAATTCTGGCGGCATCTGACCTATCCCTCCCCTGGACCAGGGCAGGTGAATTAAGCTCCAGCGACACCAGGATGCCAAAGCTGCCGACCATTCGGCCAATTCGTTTCATGGCTGTTTAACTCATCAGTCAGGGGACCTACTGTATCCCTGCCATGCCCACGGTGTAGGTGCTAGTATTGCACTTCCAGTTGACAGGGGAACGGCAAAGAGTGATACAACTATGCAGTTCTTCCATTACGCACAATCGGCGGGGCTTTCCCGGTAGAGGTGGTTTACTCATGGTGCCTGTGGTGTTTCAAGTTGATTCCTGGCGGTTGCGAAATCTGTTTTCCCGGCGTCAGTGGCGTTCCTTTGGCCAATATTTCGGTCTGTTCAGCCTTTGCCTGGCCCTGGTGGTGGGCTGTGCCGGCAACGACCAGCAAACCCCCGACCCCCAGGCTGCAGCCGAAACAACCGGCAGCAATGGGCGGGTTTCCATGGGCACAACCCTAAATGCCCGTACCCTCGACCCGGCTGATTCCTACGAAATCTTCCCCGGCATTTTGCTTTATAACCTGGGGGACCGACTCTACACCTACGAACCCGGCACCACTGAGCTGGTCCCTCAGCTCGCCACGGCCATGCCCACCGTCAGCGACGACGGGTTAACCTACACCATTCCCCTGCGGGAAGATGTCACCCTTCACGACGGCACCCCCTTCGATGCCGAGGTCATGGCCTTCTCCATCCAGCGGTTCATGGAAAATGGCGGCAGACCGGCCTATCTGCTGGGAGACAAAATCGAGTCCGTAGCAGCCACCGGAGACTACGAACTGACCATCACCCTTCAGGCTCCCTTTGCGGCTTTTCCTTCCCTGCTGTCGTTTTCAGGCGTTACCCCCATATCCCCCGCCAGCTATGAAATAGGCTCCGGCAGCTTCAATCCCGATGGGTTCATCGGCACTGGCCCTTACAAGTTGGCCTCCTTCAGCAGCGATGCCATCAAGCTGGACGTGAACGAAGACTACTGGGGCGAAAAACCTGCCAACCAAGGCATCGACATTCAAATTTTCACCAGCTCCGCCAACCTCTACAACACCTTCCGCACCGGCGGTTTAGATGTGGCTTATCAAACCCTCGACCCGGAACAGGTGGCCAGTCTGGAACGGGAATCCGAATCGGGCGGCTGGCAGGTGATTGAGGCGGGCACTAACGTGATCAACTACATGTCCCTGAACCAGAAGATTGCCCCTCTGGATGACGTGACAGTGCGTCAGGCCATCGCCGCCATGGTCGATCGCCCCCTGATCAACGAGCGGGTGTTTCAGGGCCAGGCCGAACCCCTGTACAGTTTGATCCCTGCCAGCTTTGAGGTTTCCCAACCCGTATTCAAAGAGGCCTACGGCGACGGTAACTTCGACCTGGCCCGGGAGCTGGTCACCGCAGCCGGATTTTCTGAAAGCAATCCCCTGAATGTGGAAATCTGGTACCCCTCCGCCTCCACCACCCGCAGTATTGTCGCCAATACCTTCAAGGAATCCGTCGAGCAGGCCCTGCCCGGTTTGGTCACGGTTACCGTCCAGAACACTGAAGGGGCAACCCTCTGGGAGAACGTTGGTAAGGGTATCTATCCGATCATTCTGTCTAACTGGTACCCCGACTACTACGACCCCGATACCTTTATTCAGCCCTTCCTGGGCTGCGACAACGGTTCTGCCACGGAAAAATGTATTGAAGGAGCCTCCCAGGCCAACGGGTCTTTCTACTTCAACCCCGCTGCCAATGAGTTGGTTGCCAAGCAGCGCGCCGAGCAAGACCCAGCCACTCGCAAAACCATCATCTCCGACCTGCAGCAGGTGATGGTGGAAGAAGTTCCCTACGTCCCCCTCTGGCAAAACAAAGATTATGTCTTCGCCCAGGAAGGAGTTGCGGGCGTAGGGGTTGAACCAACCCAGCAGTTTTTGCTGTGGAAAATGTCTAAGGGCTAAGCAATGTCTCGCTCCAGCCACCTCCGCTACTACATCATGGTGCGCCTTCTCCTGGCGCCCCTGATGATCTTGACCATCACCACGGTGGTGTTTTTGCTGCTGCGGGCAACGCCGGGGGATCCGGTTGATTCCCTGCTGGGGCCAAGGGCACCGGAGTCTGCCAAGGAAGATCTGCGGACCCAGCTGGGCCTGGATCAGCCCCTGGGGATGCAGTATTTGAATTACCTGGTCAGTTTACTGCGCCTGGACCTGGGCACTTCCCTGGCCACCCAGGGGGAAACGGTTTGGGAGATTATTCAGGCCCACTTCCCCGCTACGGTGGAACTGACGGTGTGTGGCATGATTGTGGCCACGGTGGTGGGGGTCGCGGTGGGTTCCCTGGCGGCATCCCGGCCTAATTCGCCGCTGGATGCCGGGGGACGACTGTTTGGTATCGTGACCTATGCCATCCCCATGTACTGGTTTGGCATGATTTTGCAGCTAATTTTTGCGGTGCGGTTGCAGTGGTTTCCCATCGGCACCCGGTATCCCCTCACGGGGACGCCACCGGGGGGGCCAACCGGCCTGTATCTGGTGGATAGTTTGTTTGCCCTGGACTTGGGCCAATTTGCCACCACCCTGTACTACCTGGCCCTGCCGAGCCTGACCCTGGGGATATTGATAAGCGGGGTGTTTGAGCGCATGGTGCGGGTAAACCTGAAGCAGACCCTGGCCTCAGATTATGTGGAAGCGGCTCGAGCCAGGGGCATTCCAGAGAGGCGTATCGTATTTGTCCACGCCCTGAAAAACGCCATGATTCCGGTGATCACAATTCTAGGGTTGACCTTCGCTTCCATGTTGGGAGGAGCCGTATTAACGGAGGTGACGTTTTCCTGGCCCGGGTTGGCTAACCGGCTTTACGAAGCCATTTCCCAGCGGGACTATCCGGTGGTGCAAGGGCTGATGGTGTTTTTTGCCATGATCGTGGCCCTCATTAGCATTTTGATCGATATTCTCAATGCCTACATTGACCCCCGAATCAGGTATTAACGTCATTCCTTAGAGGTAAGGGGTGACATCTTCCCCAACGTCATCCGCCAGGTATGACAGAGCCCTGAACCTGAGCCCCACCAACTGGTCATAAAGGGGATTGAGCTTACACATGGGGGGAATGTGGACCAGCTTTTTCTTAAACAGCACCACATCCCGCTCGAAGGGGCACTGGGCCGGAATCATCTTGCAGAGAAATCTGGCTAAACGCGGATCGTGAACATCCAGCTGGTCCAGCCACTCCCGGGCAGGCTTCAGGGGGTCTACTACTTTCCCCTGACCGGACTTGGCAGGGGTCAGGGGGGAAGCGGCGCCGCCCCCGGGGGTTTCCGGGTTGAGGTTAAAGAGCGTTGAGCGGACCGAAGCCAGGACCGTCTCTTCGAAGTTGAGGGTTTTGCAGAAGGCCTGGAGTTTTTCGTCTTCCTCGACGGAATATACCCCATCCGCTAGGGCTACCATCACGGCCATGCGCAAAAAGTTCTCAGAAACCTTGGGGTCATCCCCCAGGGCTGTCGCTAGCTCCTGGGGCGTGACCGGCTCGAAATGGTCAAAATCAGTACAGGGGGCCAGTTCATCCTGGGTAATGGCTTCAATTAACTGCTTTTCGCCTTCATCAAAGTGCCCATCTGCCCAGGCAATGGTTAACAGGCCGCGAAACCAGACTTTTATTTGCTCCTGGGTATAGGGAGAATCGGTAGCTGCGGGCATGGAGTTTCCTCAACGCACGTAATGGTATTTGAGAGAGTTGACAGCGCCTCAATTGTAACGCCGTCTTCTCGCAACCGCCTTACCCAAACGGGGCTTAGTCCCCATTAGCGCCGTTATGGGTTCTAGGGCTTTGGCCGTTCCCCCAGGGCCGCTTCAATCAGCTCCAGCCCTCAGCCCAGGGGGCTTTCCGCCCCTTCCACAGCTTCGAAACCCTGACCCTCTGGGGGACCAAGTCATGTCCCAAATTTTTCCGGGGAATTCTTAACCCAAATACCAGGGCTTCCAATGGAGGTACATTTCTGGGGGCAGGCATTCGGCCCATAGACTCGGGCCGATGGCTTAGCCAAACTGCTGCTTCGCCGCTTCGTAGACTGCTTCGGTAATCTGACTCATGCTTTGGGCCTGAGCAAATTTCTCGATCTTTTTGCGGGCGGCAGGGCGTACGAAAAAGGGGATTTCCTTTAAGCGGGCTTCGGCTTCAGGGGTCCATTCCATCGGGTTTCTCCTTTAAGGGTGGCGGTCAAAATACTGGCCGGTCAGTCCATGAGTTGGATCAGGGGTCAGAAAATCCAGTTCCCCGTGCGATTATTTCACGAAACTCTCCCAAAAAGCAGAGGGGAAATTTTTCAGGACCAGCTCAGAACGTTAAGGGTGTTTTTCTTGGGGAAAGCGTTATCCGCTAACCAGTTGAAGGGCTCCGGAACTTTCATCCGGTCGGGAGGGCGAGTTTTATCTATCCTGACGGTTGGGGAAGGCAAAGGGCCCATAGGTATTGCTGAACCGTGGCTCAACTGGCTAACGAACTCACGGAGGCCGGTGTAGACTTTGCCATGGAAATCTATGGCGGTGCCCAGCACTCCTTTACCGAATGGTCCGCTGACCGGGATGGTGCCCGGTATGATCCCCAGGCAGACCTCAAATCCTGGGAGGCTCTGCTGGCGTTTTTAAACGAAACCCTGAAGTAGGATGACTGCATGAATCGACGGTCCTGTTTGAGCGGAATTGTGGCGGTGGGGCTGGTGGCGGCATCGCCACTGCTGGTCGCCTATGGAGAAGCTGCATCCACTGGTGGAAAACCGGCCCAAGAGCCGCCCCACTAGGGGCTTGTCCCCCGATTGGGCCGGGCCAGAGTGCCTGCTGCTCTCCCATCTCCCTGGCCCACCATCCCATCTGGGGAGATCCGGCAGATTTCCCGGGCTGCCCCTAGCTCCTTAGCCCCTCCAACCACTGGCCGGTGGCTCGAACAAACTCCTCCGTGGATTCGTAGGGCAGTACGTTGCGCCCTGAAATCAGCTTACCTGAGCTGTTGGGCATATGTTTGAGATAGTCCTGCAAACGTCTCTGGGCATCGTCGGCGCGGCTGATGCGGTCAATGCCAGAGGCTTCCTGACCAAACAAAACCAGGGTCGGTTGCTGAATAGACTCAATGGATTCGGTGTAGTCTTCCCGCCAGAAACCCGCCAGGAAGGAAAATACGGCGTATCGTCCGGCAGCATCCCCGGCATCCTCCTCCAGGTGGTCGAGCCATTCCCGGTCGATGGACTGTTCATCGTCAAAGAGTTGGCGGCGGGAAAAAGACTTGAGAAAGGCTTCCCGCCGGGCATAGCGAAAGAACGCTGCCCCTACAGGTCCGCTGAACAGCAGATTCCACCGCAGCTTTTGGCTGATGGAACGGGTTGGGGTGGAAATCAGCCCCCAGCCGGGGGGACCTCCCAGCACCAGTGATCGCACCCAACCCTGCCCCTTGGTGCGCTCCACCAGCTTAATGGCGATGGGAAAGGTTGCCCCCTGGGCAATCACCGTTACCGGACGCTGAATCACCGTTTGAATAAAATATTCCAGTTGGCCGGCCCAGTCATCGGGACTGTAGGCCACGGTGGGCTTGTCGCAGTTGCCGCAGCCCAGCAAATCTGGATTGTACAGGGTGTGGCGAAACCCCTGGCGTCGGTACTCCGTGCAAAACCGATGCCAGAACCAGCGCGATAGCCCTACCCCGAGGGGATGGATCAGCAGCAGCGGGAAATCCTCCTGCCCGGGATAACGTTCGTAGGTGCAGCGATACTGGTTCCAGGTGTAAGCCTCAGGATGTGCCATAGGGGTTAAAAGAGGTTGCTTTTGGTCAGTAATTTGGGTGGTATCAGCCACAGCAGCGTGCCCCGTCCCTTGTCCACCTGGGGCCAGGCGGCAACTTCAAATTCCAGGCACACCAGGGCAGCGGTGGTCACCTGTACCGTCCCGCCCCCTAAAAGGTAGGCCGTTAACTCTGACCAGGTGGGCTCGTGTCCTACCAGCATGAGGGATTGATGCTGGTTGGGCTCCTGATGGATTACCCGGATCACCTGGGGAATGGTGGCGTCATAAAGGTCATCCGTCACTCTGGTTGTGCAGGTCCATGCTCCCGCTGCCATGGCGAACTCCAGGGTGGTGTAGGCCCTTACCGCTGAGGATGACACCACCGACTCGGGAACGGCATCTGCCGCTGTCAGGAATTTGCCCATTGCCCTGGCGGCCTTAATTCCCCGTTCTGCGACCGGACGTTCGTGGTCACGACTAAAATCAGTGTTCCAGTCAGATTTACCGTGGCGGAACAAGATCAGCCGTTTGGACATGCCAGCACCAGTGTTGTATTCTTCCCTCGCCCAGAGTACGGATTTTTAGCGGTTAGATCAATGATCAGACGGTCTCCCTTCATTCTTCTCAAGCTTCAGAAAACGGTACACTCAGGGGGGACCAACGGGAGGACACCATGACCGTCGATTACGATGGCGTGATTATTGGCGGCACGGTACAAGCCCGAGAAGTCGCGGCCCTGGGGGCCAGACAGGGAGCGAGGCTGGCCCTGGTGGAGCCCCCGACCGCTGTGGACCAGCAAATTCGACGGCAGCTCACGGTCCAGATTCTGGCTCAGACCGGCGATGCCTCCCAGCAGCAGAATCTGTTTGGCCCATCCCAACCCCTCTCCCCAGTCCATTGGCAGGCTGTGAAACAGCGGGTCTCCCTGGCCAAAAACGTTGTTTATCCCCACCTCACCCCGGAAACCCTGGCTTATAGCGGGGTCGATATGGTGCTGGAGGTCGGTCACCTCAGTCTCAAACCTCGATTTGCCATCACTACCGAATCTCGAAGGCTGCGGGGGCGGCGATCTTTATTCAGTCCTCCCACCCAGAACACCCTACCAGCGATTCCAGGCTTAGCGGGCCATCCTGTGCTGACCCCAGCAACCCTGCTGGATTTAGAGGTCCCTCCCAGGGATGTGGTGATCCTGGGGCGGAGTCCAGATGCGATCGCCCTGGCTCAGGCTTTAGCTTTGTTGGGGGTACAGACGACCCTCCTGACCCGGGGAACCGAACTGCTGCCCACGGAAGACCCGGATATTTCCCAGTTTACCGGCAGTCTGCTCAGGGCTGCGGGGGTAAACCTGCAGTTGAATGCCCAGATTGACTCGGTACAATACGACGGGACATTTGCCATTGATCTGACCACAGGAACCCGGCTCAAAACCTCCCATATTCTCTTGGGAACCGCCCTCCAGCCCCAGACGGCGGACCTGAAACTTGACCAGATTGGAGTCATCGGCCAAAGTTCCCACATTGGGGTGGATGATCAGCTCAGAACCGCACGGTCTGGATGCTTCGCCTTTGGTCCCTGCCTGGGAGGGTACTGGGCCGACCACCTCGATCATCAGGATGGGGCGATTGCCCTACACAATGCCCTGTACATTCCCTGGCGCAAACTCCAGCAGCTCAGCCGAGTGGCCTACCTGTCTACGGTTCCCGAATTTGCCCGGTTTGGGCTGACTGCCCAACAGGCCCTCAGGGGCTTTGGCCCGGCTGTGACGGTGATGCAGATTTCCTACGAACAGGTTCCCCGCACCCACTTAGATGACCGGATGACCGGTTTTTGCCGCTGTATTATTCATCAGGACGGATCAGTACTCGGAGCCCAAATCGTTGGGCCAAACGCCCGGGACCTGACTCAAACTCTGGCTTTACTGGCGAAACGACGTATTCCCATTCAGCTTATGGCCCAAAAACTGGCTTTACCCATGACCTACACGGAACTCCTCGATCGGATTAGCGATGGCTGGCAACGAACCCGCTGGCAACCCGGCCAGTGGCGACGGGATTGGGCCGAAAACTGGTTCAACTGGCGTCGTTCTAGCTACAGAAATTAGATCCTAAACCCTGGCCTCAATGATTACCAGGACCCCCTTGACCGGAAAATAAGCCGATTCAAGAGATGGTCCTATTTGTCTTCATCAATGAATATGACCAAACTAGCTTAGGATATTAACCATCCTTAAGTTATGGGTCAAGTGATGGGTCAGCCAGACTTAGTGTTTTTTCAAGCTGTGGCTTTCTCCTAGATAAGAGACTATTTTTATCCTTGGAAAAAGGTTTTATCCTCATCCCTTACAGTACATAGTTATTTCTATTTCAACCCATTTGTTCAGAGCACATGCGAGATACCGATCAGCCAAATCCTCAGAGTTCCGATGAGTCATCCCTCGTCCCTACTTCAGAGATTGTGCATGTTGGACCTGATTCTTCCTTACCTCAAGATGCATCTTCTGACTCGTTGATCATCTTTGCATCTGTTTCCCATTCAGGGAGACTGTCATCCCTTGTTGAACTGATAAAACACCAGAGCCAACTGGTTTTGGGAGTAGCCATTGGGATCCTGGCCACTTCATTGTTAGGACAGTTAGGCAAATCCCCTTCATCCCCTACGGCCCTACGGCCCATGGCTTTTGAGCAATACCTCAGGTTCAATCCTGATGGGTTGAGTAGATGGCAAACCCCTGGCGAACTGGTCCCTAACCCCGTTGAAATTCCTCCCCCCCCGGGTGCCGCGGCCCTGAAAGCCCCCCCCAAATTGCAATATGTTGAGCGCTTTTACTTTGCCCAAAATGGTGATTCCAGGGGGGAGATGGCCCCACAACCGACCTGGTTCATGGTGGATCGTTTTTATTTTGTAGGACAGCCCACAGCCCAGGCCACATCACCCCTCAGCAATGGGGCGTTGAAGGCAGTGCTTCCAGAACCGGGACTGCCGTTAATACCTCCATCGGAGAGCTACTGGTACCCGCCCGAGCCCAATGATCGCGGCCCATTGGTCGTTCCTCCCCCCCCTGATATGCCTCTCTCAGTCGGAGCCCAAAACATACCCTATGCTAGGTATGGCGGCATTCCTCCAATTTCACCCGGGGGCGAGCAAAAACCCCATACCTTGTTAGGAGTGGTGGAAACTAACAGCTTTGGCGCTGCCCTGATTCGCACCTACGACGGTTCCTATTCGGTGCGCGTGGGCGACACCCTCCGGCAGAGTCAATACGTACTGTCGGCTCTGGAATCGGATAAAGCTATTTTCAGCGATGGCCGAAACACCTTTATTGTGGCTGTTGGAGAAAAGTTTTAAGGCTGAATAGTAGTATTTTCATCTACGGGATTTACCGCGTTCTGTAAAGCTTATTTATATATAGATATAAAACTCCTAACCAGTGGTGACGACAACGGTAGGCACCTCCGCTAACGGTTGCAGAGTTGCATCCTCCGGAAACTCTTTTAGCCAACATTGGTAAAAGCTTTCGCGGGAATCAAAAATTTCAAAGAGACTGTCTGTGGAAGTCAATTTTAACAATTGATTCATCTGATCGGATAGGGAACAGAGGCAGAGCCGAATGCCTAAACCCATGGTGAATTTGCATAACTGAATCAATAGGGCTAACCCAGCACTGTCTACGAAACCGACATTGCCCATGTCTATCAAGACAGTTTGGGTCTTCGCTTTGACGTTCCGTTTTATGATTGCCAGAGTATCCTGCCCGGTGTTGAGGGTCAGGTCCCCGGCTAAAGCGAAAATAGCTAAAGTCATAGTGGTAGAAAACTGAATAATGGCTGAAGCTGAGACAGATTGCCATAACCTCCCTCAGTAGTATCTATCCTAGGTCAAATAAAACTGTTCAATCCGTTGGGTGTTAATCACTCGCGGACTGTGTTTTTTACTCTATAGTATGTTTACTCTATGTTAAGAAGGCGAGAATCAGCATCCCAGTTAACATCAAAGCCAATGTTATCTAGTCCGCTGGATTTGACATAAAATTGCTGACCAACCCCAATGAAATTATCCGCAGGTACCTGCGCCTGGACTGTATTTAGCTCATCCAACGCTTCCACCGGGACGTAGGAACTTCCCTCCACGATCAGCCCTTCTGCGGCAATAGCCTGGCCCTGCACTGCAATATCAATGGGTTCAATTTCGGGATTGCTGCAGCAGTCTAGGATTACCGTGCGGGTTTCGGCATCCCAATTAACGCTGACTCCGCTGTCTTTTAGTATGGAAGACTGGACAAAGCGCCGGCCGTTAGTTTCAATTAATTCGGTCGATTCCACCGCCTCGCTAATCAGTCCGGCCTGCCGGAGTGGCACCACCGAGAGGTAGGCTGTTTCGTCGAAAATCACTCCCCCCAGGGGATAGACTACCGGACCTAACTGCAGCCGAATTTGATTTTCCGGATCAATGGTCACAACCGGAACCGCCGATTCTTGAGCTTCCACAGGGTCGTCGCGGTCGTTGGGATCAACAGCCCCATTAGGGGAAACCAGGGGTAAGAAGAAAAACCACAGCAAACTGACTAGCAGACTACCGGCCACTAAACCCCCCGCCACCAGGGCAAATTTGGTGATTAGGTTATGCTCTTCGGCAGGCAACCGGTCTTCAGATTTATAAGGCCTGGGAATGGTGGCTTGCCCCTCTTTGACCGCAGGTTCCGTACCGTAATTGACCCACTTGCAGTGATCTAAATGGGCCTGTAAACACTCTGGATTGGGTTGGTAAATTGTTTGTTTGGGTAATACAATCCGTTGGCCTTCGAGATGTCCGTAACTGCTTTTGCGCAGACTGGGCGCCAGCATCACAGTGCGGTGGGTAGGATGTACCGCAATTAAGCAGAGGGTGTAAAGAATTTTGATGTCTGTTCTCAGCACCAGGCCGTTGGAAGGGTGATCCACAAAGTCGTTATTGCTGCTGTCAATCAGCACGGTATCCAGCAGAGGCCGTATAGGACAGCCGGTAATAGCACACCGCTTACCGTAAACTTCGAGGAGTTTGCGCTGCAGAGAATAGTGAGTTCTGCGGTTCAGCACCGACTGAATGGACTTAATCACCTCATCTTGATGGGGATTCGCTGAAGTGAGACGCCCCTTAGATAACAGGGTCGTTTCAACCTCGGTGGCGGCTTGATTCCCAGCATCCATGGAGGCTGACTGCTGGTTTCCAGGGGCTTGCTCTGCCTCTGAAATCAGGACTCGCTCAGAGTCTTGGGGAGACTCTGACGTCAGGGGAGGAGGGGCAAAGGGAGAGTGCTGATCCCGACGAATGGGAACCAGCGCCAAGGTTTCAAAGGAATATTTATCGTCCCCAAGATCTACGTTGTCTGGCTTGAAGGCGGTTTCGCCGGTAGGCGGTTCCGCCGTCAGGGAGTCGAAGGGAGACTGGGGAGAGAAAGCTTCTGGGTTAGGCTGGTCCGAGTCCGTGACGGATTCTGAAAATTCCGGATGGGCAAGGTTTGAGGCAAGTTCGCTCTCCCACTCGGTGGTCTCCGCCAAATCCTGCATCAGTTCCTCGTAGCTGCTGTCGAAGGCATCAAGGGGATAGGCGTCTACGGGGATACCCTGGGTTGAGCCAGGTTGGGGCGCTCCCGCAGACTCTTCATCGGGCGTACCAGGCTGTAGTGCTGTCCAGGTAGCCCCCCCCTGCTCCGCCGAAAGAATGGTGCCTTCTAGACTGACCCCGGTCAAATCTAACTCACTGAGATCGGCAGCGCTAAGATTGGCCCCCCGCAAGGTCGCGCCAGCCATATTAGTGTTTTTGAGAATGGCCCCGCTAAAGTCAACCCCGCTCAGATTCGCCCCGGCCAGGGTGCAGTCGGTGAGATCGCTCTTGCGCAGGTTCGCTCCACTCAGGTTCGCCCCGCTGAGAAATGCACCGGTTAAATTTGCACCGGCTAGCTTGGCCCGAATCAAGTCTGCCGCAATCAGATTAATGCGCAACAGGTTTGCGGAAGATAAATCGATATGATTCAGACTGGCCCCGGCCAAAATGGCATGTCTGAGGTCCGCCTTCTGCAGTAGCGACTCTTCTAATTGAATGTAGGGTAAGTGGGCATGGGACAGATTGGCGCTTTTTAAGTCAATTTGATTAAACTTGCGACGACCATCGGCATACTCCTGCATCAGGGTGGAGACATCAAAGGGCGTCAGTTCCTCAGAAGTGGATCCAAAGTTAAATTCAGAAATCGGGGCTTTATCTTTCATCATGAGCGATGCATGGGTTTGGCATATCCCTCTAGACCAGTAGCATACCCGCTCAGAAACCGGGGCTACCGCTCTACCAGCCAAGACATAAAACAGAGATGCTGCTGTCTAAACTAGCTAAAAAAACTGGAGATGCACCGAAACTAGTCTTTTCGTAACCCAGGGGACGCCGCTCTGCCCCAACCGGCTACAGAAAAATTGCTCGCCTATCCCTGCCCTTGCAGGAACTGACGATTCTTCAAGTCTTCCCGGGAAGAGGCACCGTGGCAGCGATAGATCTGCTCCCGCATTATACGACAGCCACTGGGGACGAGGGGGCATCCATCACCCCAGGACTTTCCACGATGGACACCTCCTCCGGGTTGGCCCAAAGAATCAGCTTCGGAGCATAGGGGCTGTTGAGGAAGCGGTGCTGGGGCAAAATTCGCAGGGATAATCCCTGCAGGCCGCTAGACCCATAGCGGACTTCTACCCCATAAAGGCTCTTATCCTCATGGTCTTTGCCCTGGTAGTGCATAGGGGTAGCAATTCCGGTGTGAATTTCCCCATCCACTTCCACTGTCCCCTGGTAGAGTTCCACCTGTACATCCTCTGGGGTGAGGGACCCTAAATGAATCCGAGCCTTCACCTGAATGACTTGATTCACCCGCAGCTCCTGGGTTTCCGAGAAGGTAATTTCCTCAAACCGCATGTCGTACCAGTGATCCATCAGCCGGGATTCCCATGCGGCCAGCTCTTTACCGGGGCCGAAGTGGTTGGAGCCCAGAGTGTGTGCCCGATCGCTGGCGACGAAATATCCCCGCTGGGCATAGTCTTTCACCATGCGAGCGGTGTTAAACATAGGGGTATTGAGATAGATGGCGTCTTTCATTTTGGCCACCCAGCCCCGGGGGATGCCTTCCTTATCGCGCTCGTAGAAGAGGGGCAGCACCTCTTTTTCCAGGATGTCATAGAGGGCGTTGGCCTCCACGTTGTCTTGATAGTCCGGGTCGTCGTAATCTTCCCCGTGGCCAATGGGCCAACCGGTGCGAATGTAGTCCGCCTCATCCCACCAGCCATCCAGCACGCTGAGGTTGGGTAGACCATTCATGGCGGCTTTCATGCCGCTGGTGCCGGAGGCTTCCCGGGGGCGGCGGGGGGTGTTGAGCCAGATGTCGCAGCCCGAAACCATATCCCGGGCCACATGGATGTCGTAGTTAGGCACAAACACAATAGAACGGTTTAACCCTTCATCCCGGGTGAAGTGAATGATGCGACGGATCAGCTCTTTACCGGGAATATCTTTGGGATGAGCCTTACCGGCAATGACAAACTGCACCCGGCGACCATCGCCGGTGTCCTGAATAATTTTGCGGATGCGTTCCACATCATGGAGGAACAGGGTAGCCCGCTTGTAGGTGGCGAAACGGCGGGCAAAGCCAATGGTGAGCACGAAGGGGTCAAGGACTTCCTGGGCTTCCGTCAGCTCTCGGGCTGAAGCACCCCGCTCCAGCAGGCTTTTGCCCAGGCGTTCTCGCACCGCCATCACCAGTTGGGAACGGCACAGCTCATGGTTGCGCCACAGCTCTTCATCGGGAATGGCGTACACCCGCTGCCACAGGGACGCTTCGGGACGGGCCTGGGACCACTTCGGCCCTAAGTAGCGGTCGTAGAGTTCCTGGGTGGTTTTGGCCACACAGCTGCGGGCATGAACGCCATTGGTAATGGCGTGGATGGGCACCTCGCTGAGGGGCAGCTCCTGCCACAGGTCGCCAAACATTTGCCGGGATACCTGGGCATGGAGCTTACTCACCCCATTCACAAAGGTGGCGGTTTTAATGGCCAGTACTGCCATGCTGAAGGGGGCCGATAAATCTCCCGTGGCGGTTCGTCCCAGGGCCAGAAATTCGTCATCCCCCAGGCCAAATCGGTCCCGGTAACGACCCAGGTAGTGCAGCACCTTGTCGGCGGGAAACAGGTCAATGCCAGCGGGTACCGGAGTGTGGGTGGTGAACATCTGGCTGGCCTGGGCCACCTGGATGGCTTCCTCAAAGCTCAGCTGTTGCTCATCCATCAGCATGCGCATGCGCTCCAGGGCCATAAAGGCAGAGTGTCCCTCGTTCATGTGGTAGGCCGAAGGATTCAGCCCCAACGCCTGCAGCATGCGCACTCCACCGATGCCCAGCATAATTTCCTGGTGGATGCGCACATCGATATCACCGCCATAGAGGCGATCGCAAATATCCTGGTCGTACTGATTATTCGGTTCAATGTTGGTATCGAGCAGATATAGGGGTACAGTACCTACCTGCACCCGCCATACCCGGGCATAGACCGTGCGATCGGGATAGTCGACGCCAATGCGCAGCTCTGAACCATCAGCCTGACGCTCCAGGTGCAGGGGCATGTTGTAAAAGTCGTTGATCGGGTAGCGTTCCTGCTGCCAGCCGTCGGCGTTGAGGTACTGGGCAAAGTAGCCCTCCTGGTACAGCAGCCCCACCCCCACCAGGGGCAGTCCCAGGTCACTGGCAGATTTCAGGTGGTCCCCCGCCAGCACTCCCAACCCACCGGAATATACCGGCATACAGGAAGTCAGACCAAACTCCATGGAAAAGTAGGTGTAACATTCCCCAGATTGCGGATTGTTGCGGTACTTCTTATACCAGGTGCGGTCGTGCAGGTAGTCGTTCAGCCACTGGGCTGCTCGATCCATTTGGGCCAGAAACCCTTCGTCTTCTACCACCTCCTGCAGCCGGTCCTGGCTGATGGTGCCTAGCATCAAAACCGGGTTAAAGCGGCTCGATTCCCACAAATCGGCGTCCAGACGGCGAAACAAATCGGCGGTTTCAAAGTCCCAATCCCAGTGGAGATTGTAGGCCAGGGTCCTGAGGGCCTCTAACCGTTGGGGTAGAGCCGGGGTGATGTTAAACGTGCGAATCGGTCGCATAGGGCCTCTTGTTCAGTGGGTGGGCTGACGATTAGTGTCATTTTGCCGTCGATCGGCCTGTAGATGGCAACTTTTAATACTCTTTTCCCAGGAATTGTTCTCTAAGAGCAGCAGGTTGGGAATTCCTGACATCCTGGTTGACCTCCCTGGCGTTCAGCCCCTATCCACGGGCATCATGGGACTGGTGGGTCAGGCTACCAGAGCTTAAAGGTAATGAAAACCCTACCTGGTTCTATTGCCGGGAAGTCACCAAGACTCCGATAATTAGATAGCTAAGGAAAATCTGTTCGTTTAAATACCGTTTGAGGAAAACACTATGAACCAAGAGATGAAGTACCAGTCCCGAGCGTCGTCCCAAAAGCTAAACCGGGGAAACGTGGAGTTTGATCAGTGGGCTAAAGCTGTCCGTCAGCAAATGGTTGCCGCTCTGAAACGCCGCGGCAATGCCTGAGCAAAAGCCAGGCATCCCCATTGAAAAGCTTTTCATCAGATCTATTACGGTTACGGGGGCAGGACTCCCTGATCCCGCTTCTCGTTTTTACAAGTTTTTACAAATAGAGTACGCCTAGGGAGTGCCATCAAGCGGAAAATAAATCATTTTTTTTCAGCAAGGCTAACCGCCCGCAGTAAGTCCTGGTGAATGTCTGCCGAAGCCGCTACCAACATGCCTGGACGCTGATAATGTTCGCACTGGTGCAGGGGCGGCGGCGGCGAACCATCCAGAGTGGTGACGATATACCCCATTTCACCAGCCATGAAGGCCAGGGCTGCCCCGTCGATAAACTGTCCCCGGGCCAGCACCGCCCCCGCCAGATCGCCGCTTAGAAGACCGTTGAAGTTCGGGATAGGTTTGTCTTTGCCATAGTCTGCTTTGGTGTGGAAGACAGTGTAGCGATCTCGCAGGTAGGGGGCCACCTCGCCCATGTGCCATCCCAAACAGATGGCTTTTTGAGGGGCGTCAATGCTTACGGGGGAGCAATCCTCCAGATCTTGATGGAGTTGTCCTTTAAATGTGCCTACTCCCCGCAGGGTGTAGTAATAGAGGTCCTGACCTGGGGTGACGGCAATGACCGCCTCAAATTCATCGGCGTTCAGCACGCTGAGGATAATCTGGTAGTTGTTGTGGCCATCTAAATAGAACTGAGTGCCGTCAATGGGGTCAAGGGCGATCAGGTAATCCCCCTGCTCTCCCAGGTCAATGGCGCGAAAGTATTTAGTGTTATAAGTTTGCTCGTGCTCTTCCCCGTAGAACCGCACCTGGGGAAACAGCCCCAAAAGCACGACTTCGAGCATGGTCTGAATAGACAAATCGGCATCGCTCAGGGCAGAGGCAAAAAAATTATCTCCTTTGCCATTCTTATCGGGCTGGGCCTGAATGTGCCGCTGAATTTGGTTGGCGTAAGCGCCAGCGGTTCTCAGGTAGGGCAAGAGGGTGGTCAGAATTTGGCGCGGGGTGGGAGATTGCAGAGTCTGCTTCATAACAGCAACAGAGGGTTCATTGCTCCCCCATTTACGCACATTACCGAACTTAATATCCGCTGCCCGGCATACCTCCGATAATCAGGGCAGTGAGCTGAGAAAACCGCCATGATTATTGTGGTCTCTAACCGCAGCATCAATGCTGGCGCAACGGACGAAACTCTGTTTGAAGAAACCCCCAACGAAAAGGGGATTGACGAACTCCGTCTGGCGACTGCTGATTATGACCCATTAACCAAGCAATGGACGGTAGACTTGCTTCCCGAACCCGACTTAACAGAAGCTCCTCCTCCCAGCCAGCAACTGTTTGACCAGGTCATAGCCGGGATCAAAGCCGGTACCTACAAAAAGACCTGGGTTTTGTTTATTCATGGCTTTAACCAGTCCTTTGCAGGAGGACTTCGGAGCAGTTGGGATCTGAGCCAAGTTTATGATGTTGATGTCATCCTGTTCTCCTGGCCTTCCAATCCGGGTGGTTTTGTTACGGACGAGTATCGCCGCGCCCGTCAGGCCGCTAAAGCCTCTGCTAATGCCCTGGATCGCACCCTTGACAAGCTGGGCAGCTACCTGGTGAACCGTCCCTATGCAGAAATTCAGCAATGTCCGGTGAGTCTCAATCTCATGGCCCACAGCCTGGGCAACTTTATGTTGGAAAGCGTGGCCAGGGATCCCATCTTTATGGAAAATATTAGCCTGTTTACCAATCTCATTTGTCATCAGGCGGATGTGGATAATCGGCTGCACGAGTACTGGATCGATCGGGTTACCTATGCCAGTCGCATGTATGTCACCATTAACGAAGAAGACCTGGTGCTCAAAGCTTCTGATTTAATCAATCCGAATCGTTTAGGTAACACCGTAAAAAGCCTGAATGGAGATCGCCCTATTTATATGGACTTTACCGATGGGTTCGGCGTAGGCGGGGCCCACAACCTGTTTTTGGAGGTGCTGGATAACCCCTCTGTGGTGGAATTTTGCCGTCGGGTGCTCCACGGGCAGCGGGGAGAAGTCGTTCCAGGATTTGTGTTTGATCCGCGAGTAAATGCGTTTCGGCTGCGGATGTAAACAATTCCCCAGCGCTATCCAGCATTTGCAAGGACGGTTTATGCTTCTCAACTTTGCACGGCTAACGAGAACGGGGTTGGGTAACGGCCCTGATCTTGCTACAAAAAATCCACTATCCGCAACTAGGCTCTTCTAAGACTCGACGCGGTTGTCTCATGTCTCACCCTAGGGGATACCTTTAATCCCCTAGGGTCTTTCAATTGCCTGGGACGATTGTGTCGCTCCAGAGATTGAACTGCGATGAATACAGAGCTTTTATTTATAAAATTTGCATGAAAGTTTTCAAAAACCTGTCTCCTGGCAGACGGCTTTGAGCCATAAAGGTAATTACTCCCATTGCCCCGCACTTTATTTCTATGCGGGCCGCAACTTAATAAAAAGTATATATTTCTGCCGCCTTAAACTTAGTTTCTTTAAGTAATCAGGACGGTTGATGATATACATCTTTGTGACCATAAGAGGTAAACCATACTTTCAAAACATAAAGAATCTATAAATAACCGTCAGTTTTTTAAAGTTTTTGCTGGATTAAGAGGGCACCTATGGGTATTTCCGATTTAAGGGATTTGGATCACAACCTAAATATTGACGCTGATTTATGTATCATCGGATCTGGGGCTGCGGGGTTGTCAATTGCTAAAGAATTTGCCAATACCAGTCTACAAGTTTGGGTACTTGAGAGTGGGGGCTTTAAAGAAGAAGAAGAAACCCAGGCCCTCTATGAAATAGAAAATGTTGGAGCGCCGAGAATGCCCCAACCAAGAGTGCGAAATCGAATTTTAGGTGGTAGTACTCATACCTGGTTTGGCCGATGCGCTCCTTTCAATCAAATGGATTTTAAGGAACGGGATTGGGTTCCCCACTCTGGTTGGCCGATTGACTTAGAGGATGTCGCCCCTTACCTGGATAGAGCAGGTAAAAACCTGGGCTTAGGGCCCAGTTATTTCGATCAGCGACTGGCCGTTGCCTTAAAAGTTGCCGATAGTCATCCCAAGTTTTCTCCAAAACTGGTTCAAAACCAATTTTGGCAATATAGCAAGGTTTCTAACACCCAACGAGAGCCGGTGCGTTTTGGCAAGAGTTTTTTACAGCAGCTTAAAGATGTCGATAACGTTAACATTCTCATTCACGCTAATGTGACTCACATCAACACGAATGCTGAAGGTAACCGCGTCGAGTCAGTTGAAGTCAGTACTCTTGAGCAAAAACAAGCTCGCATTCGGTCCAAAGTAGTTATTCTGGCCTGCGGGGGCGTGGAGAATGCACGCCTATTACTTGCCTCCAATCAGATTTTACCCAAAGGGGTCGGGAACCAAAACGATATGGTCGGTCGCTTTTTGGCAGACCACCCGGGAACTAAAGTGGGTAAATTTAATGCCAAAGATGCTCGCCGCGTGCAAAATTATTTTGGTAATTATTGGCTATTTGATCGGGATGGCAAGCATTATTACAATCGTGGACTTGCCCTCAGCCCGACCGTTCAAGAAAAAGAAGGTCTCCTCAATTGTGCAGCTTATCTTAATCCAACCGTTGCCCCGGATGACCCATGGGAAGCCATAAAGCGCATTAAACGGAGATTCAAAGCAGAAAAGCCTGCTGCTCCCCTATATCAAGACTGCTTAAGTATCATTAGACATCCTCGTACCCTTGCCCATGGGCTATATCGATACAAAGTCGTCAAACGTCCTCCTATAAATTGTGTTCAGGAATTAGAGCTTTATTGCTTGACTGAACAATTACCCGATCCAGAAAGTCGGATTACCCTTTCAGGAAAAAAAGATGCTCTGGGGATGCCACTATCTAGGTTGGATTGGCACATTAGCACAAAAGAAAAAGAATCAGTGCTGCGATTAGGGCAATTAATTCAGCAAGAGTCAAAAAGACTCGGGTTACCTGCCCTGGAGCTTTCGTCTTGGCTGGAATCTGACGAACCCTGGGTTCATCGGTTTAAGGATCGCTCTCACCCCAGTTGCACGACCCGGATGTCAGATAATCCAAAAACAGGAGTGGTTGACACCAATTGTCAGGTACATGGAATTCATGGATTATTTGTTACCGGGAGCTCCACCTTTCCTACCAGTGGGTATGCCAATCCAACCTTTATGATTATTGCTTTGTCAATGCGGCTTGCGGATTGGATCAAAACTAACCATTTTGCCAATTTACAAAAGTCTGTTGAGAATTCGTCCGCGCAATTTACCACTTCGATCCAAAGCAATTGAAATCCTAAGACAAATTGATTCCGTTTTCTTGGCCTGAGACTTTCGTGTCTCATTTTAAAAAAATAGCTGTATTACTAAGGCAGGTGTTTCAGCCGATGAGCAATCTAAAGAACAAAGTTTGGGAACTAGGCTTCGCATCTTGGGGCGGTTCTTCATCCTGGAAACCGGGTTATAGTGTTCTGTTGCCGGTACCGGCAGATCTGCCTGTCTTCCTTAAGCTGGGAGTGCAAACAGTTCTCCGACAAAAAGCAATTCATCGACAGGAAGTGCTGGTAATTCCTGATTCACCCACCCCAGAATTCCGAAGAATATTTGAGCAAGTCGTCAGTAGCCTTCAACCATCTCTACAGAGCCAGTTTCGACTGGTAGAGATGGGATGGAAAGACCAGAAATTTCGCAAGTTTGGGGATCGCAAGGAGTTGTTCCTGCAAATTGTGAATGGTGCGCGCCATGCCAAAGGTTCTCATTTTCTTATTCATGATGCTGATGCCTTTGTACTTTCCGATATTTTTTTTGAAAGCCACTATCAACAATGTGTCGAAAGAAATTTATCCGTCATTGGGGTTAACCCTGTTTGGGATGACTGGTATCCAAGCCATGGTTATTCCCATTTGGTAGCCACCTGGGAAATGATTTGTAGTCAGGCCTGGTTCCGCCAGTTCTCCCCCCATATGCACCGGGGACAGGAAACGTTTCTGTCGGGAGAAAAACACAGCTGTGATATCACCTGTTATACCCAATGTTTATCAAACCCTGAAGAAATTGGGTTGTTTGAGGGGCAGGCAAATTTTGTGCACTTTAACCATGTCATTCGCACTTATCGTCTGTATTTACAGGCTAAGTCAAAAGGAGAGTTGTTTTTGGATGAAAATTTCCGTCTATTGCTGATTCGACTACTTGTTGATGGATTTGATGGAAATAGTGATTCCTTCTACGACCTACCTACTTTAAAAGAATTAAGACTCGCATTGTCTCAGGAGAGTAGATTGGTTACGTTTAGTAATAACGGAATAGCTCAGGAAAGGTATCTAAAATTCCGGCAGAAATTGACACAATTTGTACAGTCTATTTACTTAAACGAAGCTCAGCGAGGATGGTTTCTTAAAGAAATTCAGCTCTATGACAGGCACTATAATATTTCCTCTGACGGAGATGTTATCTCCAGCCAAGTGCTCCCTCTCGCAGGTTGACGTGTTATGTAAAGGGTAGCTGATGTTGTCGGGGAAGTTGGCTGCTAGCGTCGATGACTAGATGAAGCAATGAAATTTCAGAGACTGTATAGTCTTTTTGACATGCTTCAGGTGGTAACCCTATTTATTCCTAGCAAAAGTTTACCCCTGCTATTTTCCCTTGCACCTCTGCTCCCTCACCCGATCCGTCAACTAGTGTCTTGGTCTAGCAAATTATTGGGCGACTAATGCCAACTGTATCTGGGAGGGTTCAATATGAATTAGTTCAGCTGTAATATCAGGCCCAAAGAATCTTTCAATTTTTTCTTTTTTCTCCACCCAGGTTGAAAAGGGAACCATTTCAGATTCAAACAACAGAATTAGGGCATACCTGCCATCCATTTCTGCTTCCCGAATACCAGTGAGGGTTGGGCATTCTCCACCTGAAGGGCTGAGGCCGAGTTTTTGCAGGGCCACATCCAGGTGGGCTTCCTGACCGTATCGGTAACGGGTTACGTCCTGACGGACTTGGTTCTGGGTCGGAGTTGCTTGCTCTTTCCGCAGTCGTTCAACGGCGGCGGTAGTGGTTTGGGTGTAAGGAACAGGGTCTAACTCCGCGGCCTTTAAAGCCAACCCCCCTAACAAAATCGGGATTCCGTAGAAAAAACCTGCCAGGTTCAGGGTGGCATAGTCCAAGAAATAGGCCGCGAAGCCGACAAGGGTAAGAATACCGCCCACCGCTAAGAGTACCAAGCTTAAGTTGATTCGGCCTAACATAGTCTTTCCAGCAAAAGTTTGTCTCTTTAATCATGCCTCTTTGCCAGCGTAAAGGGTAGGAAAATACGGCATGGCTGTGTAAGGACGACCAAAGTTGCTTATCCTGTCAGAGAAGAGTTTGACGTTGGAAGATGGAATTACAAGGGATTCGTGATCGCATTGAGAGCATTCGGGCCAAGCGGGAAGCGCTGATCCGCTTGCTGGAACAGCCTGATCTGGGAACTTTGAGAATTGATGTGAATCAGGCGCTGGAAGAAATGGACGATCTGCTAGAAGAGTTTGACCGCAGCTTTTCGGTCCAAGAGGGCTAGCAGTCCCCATTCAGGGTTCGATCAAATCCAAAACTTGTTCTGCAGGCCGACCTAATATCCCTCAGAATGGTAGGTTGATGTCTGGATTTAAACCTCATTCAACCCGTAATGGCAAACAGTTACACCGTAGAGATTAAACACCAGGGAGCGATCCACATTATTGCCGTTCCCGAAGATAAAACTGTTCTCGCTGCTGCCCAAGAAGCAGGCATTGATCTTCCCTTCTCCTGTAGTGCAGGAGTTTGCACCACCTGCGCTGCTCTGGTGACAGAAGGGAACGTAGACCAAACCGATGGTATGGGCGTGAGTCCTGACCTACAGGCGGAAGGTTATGCTCTGCTGTGTGTGGCCTACCCTCGCTCAGATTTGAAGGTGGAAACCGAGAAAGAAGACATCGTTTATCAAAAGCAGTTTGGGCAGGGTTAGGCCAAAGTTCTATGGGAACGGAGTTTATCACCCTTGATTTAAACCTGGCGGAGCTCGGAAACGATTGGCCTGCCGCCGTGGAAGATCGCCTGCGGGCCTATGGTGAGCCTTTGCGCTGGGCGATTACCCAGGTAAATTTATCCAGCCGAATGGCTTCAATTGAAGCGGTAATTACCCAGGAAATCCGGGCTTGAGCATGGCAGAAACTGGCGGAGGTCGTCGTCCTTATACGGCTGTGGTGGTTGTGCCGACGGGAATTGGGGCTGCCATTGGAGGCTATGCCGGGGATGCCTTGCCCCTGGCTCGGGCGATTGCATCTGTAGCGGACGTAGTCATTACCCACCCCAACGTGATGAACGGGGCGCAACTCTACTGGCCCATGGCCAACACCCTTTATGTGGAAGGGTATGGTCTTGACCAGTTTGCCGCCGGTCGTTGGGGTCTACGCCCGGTCCACCGCAATCGGGTGGGTATTGTGCTGGATCAGTCCATAGAAGAGGATTTGCGCTGGCGACATCTGCAGGCCGCGGAGGCAACCCGGGCCACTTTGGGGCTGGATCTGACAGACTATGTTGTCACAGATCAACCCCTTGGGGTAGAACTGCGCACGGCAGCCTCAGGAGCAACCTGGGGTACCATTCAGCATCCCGATAGTGTGCTAAGGGGGGCAGATAAGCTTTTGGGAGAGGGGGCAGACGCCATCGCAGTGATTGCCCGTTTCCCTGACGAAACGGACGCAACTGCTCTGCAAAACTATCGTCAAGGTCAGGGCGTCGATCCCCTGGCAGGAGCAGAAGCGGTGATCAGCCATCTGGTGGTGCGCACTTTTCAGGTTCCCTGTGCTCACGCTCCGGCCCTTTTGCCCTTACCCCTGGACCCCACCGTATCTCCCAAATCCGCCGCAGAAGAAATTGGTTATACCTTTCTTCCCTGTGTTTTGGCAGGCCTCAGTAGGGCTCCCCGGTTTGTTACGGCTGCCCCATCCCAAGTTACCGATATTTGGGCTGATCAGGTGGATGCGCTCCTGGTTCCGGCCTCAGCCTGCGGCGGCAGTGCTACCCTCAGCCTCAGCCTCAGCCAAACTCGTACTTTAGTGATTGCGGTTCAGGAAAATACCACAACCCTTAGCGTGACCCCTGAGTCCCTGGGTATCCCTGCGGTTCAAACGTCCTCTTATCTGGAAGCTCTGGGCCTGATTGCGGCTCATAAAGCGGGTATCCATCCCCATTCCCTCGGGGTTACAGTACCCAGGCTGCGGGCGCTGCAGGGGAATTAGAAGCGCTCTCCCGCGATACTCTCATCCACACTCCATTCGCTACCATAGCCACAGTGCAATCCTTCCTTTATTAAGCTGTGACCCATCCATCTCCTGACGAAAATCCACAACTTGAGCCCCTAACGCGGGTGCAGGTGCTGGCGGCTATGGGGGTTACAGCAATTGTGCTCCTGTTGATTGCTAAGGCCTGGCTGTATTTTGATTCCTCGATGCTGCTGTCTTTCAATTTCTCGACCCCGGATTTGCTGTTGGGATTCGGCGTTGGCATCGGGATTACCCTGCTGAGCGGCATTATTTATCGCTTCTGGCCGGCTTATCGCAAAAGTGCCGACATGTATCTGGCGCTGGTTTTGAAACCGCTCCACTGGCCAGATCTACTGTGGTTAGGACTTTTGCCTGGACTGAGCGAGGAGCTACTGTTCCGAGGGGTGATGCTGCCTGCCATTGGGCTCAATTGGTTAGGTATTCTGGTGTCTGGGGCCAGTTTTGGAGTGCTGCATATGAGTGGCATACAGCAGTGGACCTATGTCATCTGGGCAACCATCATTGGAATTATCCTGGCGGTAGGCGCGGTCGCCAGCGGCAATTTGCTGGTGCCGGTAGTAGCCCATATCGTGACCAATTTGGTTTCCAGTATTCTGTGGAAACTGCGTCAGCAGAGGAGTCTGGTTTAGAATCCAGAAGCTAATCGACATCACTTTAGGAAAACCATGCCCCAGGCTAAAAGTCGCTGGCAAACGGAAGAATTGGCAACCGCTTTTCTGCAGGGGGTAAGGGGGGCTATCCCCGGGGCAGATTTGCAGTTGGCCGTTATGGGTAAAGTTGCTCAGCGTTGGTGCCAGTATCCGCAAGCCATACTGGATCTGGGCTGTGGGGACGGGATTTTGGGACTTTATCTGTTAGGGCTGTTTCCCGCTGCCCAGGGGGTGTTTGCTGACTTTTCAAAACCGATGTTGGAGGCCGCTCGATGTGCCACGGGGCATTTGGCCAATGCCACCGTGGTTGAGGCCGACTTTTCTACATCAGATTGGCTGGCCGCCCTAGACTCCCATGGCCCCTTTGACATCATTGTTTCAGGATTTGCCATCCATCACCAGCCAGATACCCGCAAACAGGACATCTATCGTGAGATTTTCCATGCCCTGGCTCCCGGGGGACTGTTTCTCAACCTGGAGCATGTGGCTTCCTTAACCCCAGCGGGGGCGCACCTGTTCGATGAATTTTTTGTGGATCATCTGCATCAATTTCATCGGCAGTCTAAGCCAGATATTGCCCGGGAGGAGGTGGCCGCAATCTATTATCGCCGTCCCGATAAGCAGGAAAATATCCTGGCCCCGGTGGAAGACCAGTGCCAGTGGCTGCGCCAGACCGGCTTTGCAGATGTGGATTGTTTCTTTAAGACGTTTGAGCTGGCGTTATTTGGAGGGCGCAAAGTCGACCGTGACGGCTGATAGATTGGGCTCATGCCCCCTGTGTCAACGAGAGGTCCCACTGACGTTTCACCACCTCATCCCTAAAAAACTCCATCGGCGGACCCGGTTTAAGAAGTCCTATTCCAAAGCAGCCTTGAATCAGGGTGTCTTTGTCTGTCGCCTCTGCCACAACGGAATCCACACCCACTATGACGAGATGACCCTGGCTAAAGAGTTTCAGAGCTTTGAAAAGCTGAAATCAGAACCCAATATCCGTCGCCATTCCGATTGGGTGGCCAAGCAGAAGGTGAATCTGTAATCCTGTTTCGGCGACAGACGCCGCGTGGCTGTAATCTGGTTTAAGCGAAATGTAACGACAGCTCCAACAATCCGTCATGGCCACCATTAACGACAACTATCTCAAACTTAAGGCCGGGTACCTGTTTCCCGAAATTGCTCGGCGAGTGAGTGCTTTTGCCGAAGCAAACCCCGATGCGCCCATCATTAAGCTGGGGATTGGCGATGTGACCGAACCCCTGCCTGAGGCCTGCCGCTCCGCCATGGTCAAGGCGGTAGAAGATATGGGAGATCGCAGCAGTTTCAAGGGCTATGGGCCTGAACAGGGCTACCCCTGGCTGCGGGACAAGATTGCCCAGCATGACTTTCAATCCCGGGGCTGTGAGGTAGATGCCTCTGAAATCTTTATTTCCGATGGGTCTAAGTGTGACTGCGGCAATATTCTCGATATTTTTGGCAGGGACAACAAAATTGCGGTAACTGACCCGGTCTATCCTGTCTATGTAGATACCAACGTGATGGCAGGGCACACGGGCCCCGCCAAAGAAAATGGAGAGTATGAGGGCTTGGTGTATCTGCCGATCAGTGCTGAAAACGACTTTACCGCCCGGATTCCCAATGAAAAAGTGGATTTGATTTACCTCTGCTTCCCCAACAATCCCACCGGAGCGGTGGCGACTAAAGAGCATCTACAGGCCTGGGTCCACTATGCTCGTGCCCATGGTTCCATTATTCTGTTTGATGCCGCCTACGAGGCCTATATTACCGATCCCACGATTCCCCATTCCATCTACGAAATTGAAGGAGCGAGGGACTGTGCAATCGAGTTTCGCTCTTTTTCGAAAAATGCTGGCTTTACGGGGACTCGCTGTGCTCTGACGGTAGTTCCCAAGACCCTTAAAGGAAAAGCTGCCGATGGCACTGAAGTGGAACTCCACAAGCTGTGGAATCGACGACAGTCCACTAAGTTCAATGGTGTATCTTACATCGTGCAGCGGGGGGCAGAAGCCGTATACTCCGAGGCCGGGCAGGGGCAGATCAAGGAACTGATTAGCTTTTATCTGGAGAATGCTCGCATCATTCGGCAACAGCTAACGACTGCTGGCATTCAGGTTTACGGCGGAGTGAATGCGCCCTATGTCTGGGTTAAGACTCCCGATGGCCTCACCAGCTGGGACTTTTTCGATAAGCTGCTGCAAAGCTGCTATGTGGTGGGGACTCCTGGTTCAGGCTTTGGTGCTGCCGGTGAGGGCTATTTCCGCATTTCGGCTTTCAATAGCCGCGACAATGTCAACGAAGCCATGCAGCGGATCACCAATAAGTTCAAGGCTTAGGTCCTGGAGAATTCCTGGGCCTGGGGTCTCAACTTTGAAAAAGCTTTAATACAGAATCTCTGGGCCTAGACGGGAATGGATATGCTTTAGGGGTACAGTCAGCGGCTGACTGTACCCTTTTTTTAGATCCAGGTTGGCTGCCATAAAATGCAAGAACAAGCACCGTCGCTGTTTAATCGTTGTTCAGTTTTTGTTAAGTTATGAAACGTATTGTCTCGAGTCAATGGCTCATGACGTACCCCAGATAATTACTATCCATTCCGCTTTTACCTCACCCTGTGTTACCTGATGGCTTTAGCATCCCTCTCTATATCCCCGAGTTTTAACGCCAGCCCTCTAGATGTCTCTAACTGGCTGTTGAATTTGGCTAGGGTCAAGGTGTCGGTAAAGGGGCAGCGACGTGTTCCAGGCGAGATACCCCTGGTGGTGGTCAGTAACCACCGTAGCTTTATGGATGCGCCCTTGTTGATGCGGGCGATGGAACGTCCCGTACGGTTTGCCTGCCATCACTACATGGGCCAGGTGCCTGGCCTCCGGGAGATGGTGAATGCGATGGGGTTTATGCCGCTGGATGCTCCAGAAAGTGGACAAACGGCGTTCTTTCGTCGGGCCCTGCAGGCATTAGCGGACAATGAGGCCATCGGGATTTTTCCTGAGGGGGCTGCTCCCATGGTCGGTAAGACCGAACCCTGTAGCCTGGAGCGATTTCATCGGGGCTTTGCCTATCTGGCGATGCGGGCTCCCATAAAAGAGATTGCCGTAGTCCCGGTGGCAATCGCATCCCATCGAGAAACCAACAATTCTGTTGTTCCCCTACGCCTGTTGAGTCTGTTTGACCCCACCGAGCCGCTGTTCCAGCAATCCGGTTGGCATCCGGCAGTGGTCTACCAGGAGGTTGAACTGCGGATAGGGCATCCGGTTATTGTTAACTCCCGCCTTAGATCCCACTACGAAAACAAAGGCTCTAGTGCCCTGGTGACAGATCTGACGAATTGTTGCCAAGATGAAATAGCAACCCTCCTAAAGCGAGGTTGCTAACAGCAAAACTGATGAGAAACTCGAGTGTCTGACCCGCAAAACGTGAATTCCCGCGCAACTGTGTCATTTCTGTCTCCCGCTGGCAATCAGCGGGACAAACCTGCCTTTGTATACCTGCCTGGTATGGATGGCACTGGGAAACTATTCTATGTACAAACCCCCGGGCTAAAGCCTTACTTCGACATCCGCTGCCTTTCTATTCCGGGCAATGACCTTTCCTCCTGGTCAGACATGGCAGCCCAGGTGATTACCCTCATTCGCCAGGAATATCCAGAAAAGCCGGTCTACTTGTGTGGAGAATCCTTTGGCGCTTGCTTAGCTCTGCAGGTGATTAGTCGGGCTCCTGACATTGCCAGCCATTTGATTTTAATTAACTCAGCTTCATCCTTTAATCGTTTGCCCTGGCTCCACTGGCTATCTAACATGACCACCTGGGTAGCCCCCACCTTCTATCGCACCTCGGCCCTGGGGAGTCTGCCCATCTTAGCGGAGCTAAATCGTATCCATCCTGACTACCATGCCGAGACTCTCCGGGCCATGCGTTCTGTGACCCAGGCTACGGCGGCCTGGCGGCTTTCGTTACTGTCCCAATTCCGATTAGACAACCTCCGCCTAAACCGCTTTAAAGGTGAGGTTTTGATTGTCGCTTCCCAGGCAGATCGTCTGCTCCCTTCTGTAGAAGAAGCCCATCGTCTGGCTGAAAAATTCGAGGATGTGAGGTTTTATTTCTTGCCCTACAGCGGACATATTAGCTTGTTAGAAACTGAGGTTAACCTCAGCCAAATCCTGGATTCCGCTGGGTTTTTGCCTCAAACTCCTGCCTTTTCCAAAGCTGTTTCCCTGCCTTAAGGAGATTAAGCCTTCACCAGAGTTATCTCTGCGATTTCAGGAGGGCAACCGAAGCGCCCAGGGGCATAAGTGCCTAATCCCCGATTGACATAAAGCCAATTGTGCCCGACTTGATGCAGCCCGGAGGCCCACTCCCAGTGTTGTACCACTCGGATACAGTTGGAATTGATGAACGGAAGCGGGAGTGACCGGTTCACCAGCTTTCTGATAGGCACGCCGGGATTCCATCGAGCAACCGGCCCAAGGATGGGCAGCACGATTTGTCCTCCATGGGTATGACCTGACAGCTGTAAATCTACCCGCCAACGGGCTAGAGTTGCCGCTGAGTCCGGGTTGTGGGATAGCACTAGGCGGGGAATGGTATTAGGTATCTGATCCAAAACCTTGACCGGCTTAAAATCTCGGGACCATGCATCCGCTAATCCAACCACCGGAAAATCGGCTCCGAAGGGGGTAGCAATCCCATTCCACAAAGGCTGAATGCCAACTCGCTTGAGTTCCTGCAGAATAGTGAGTCGCCCCCCCAAAGTGATGTTATCGTGATTGCCTAAACTGGCTATGACACCTCGTTTGCTCTGAATCTGTTGCAGCAACGGTGCCAGTTGGAAAATGGGAGCTGCATCAGACGTAACATAGTCCCCGGTGAGGACTACCAGATCGACATCCAGGCAATTGACCTGGTTTACAGCAGCCTGCAATAGTTTGGGAGAAAGTCGCTTTCCATCGAAATGCAGATCCGACAGCTGCACAATTCTGCACCCCTGCAGTGCAGACGGTAATTGCCGGATGGGAATCGTAATCTGCTCTACGGTAAGAGGACCGGTCCACAGTGGATACATGCTGAATAAAACAAGGGGCTTTTCGGCCCCCTGTATAAAGCTAATCTTAAAGTTGGCTGAGATTTAGTCGTCATTAAAGAAGAGATCATCAATTGCGGTGAAAATCCCAAGGGGAGCCAAAATAGGAGAGAAGAACCTAGCGATATTATCTAAAGTATTGATGCCACCCCGTTTAGGTACAAAAATGACATCTCCATCCTGGACCTGAACGGTATCCACCAAGTTAGAGACGTCGACAACCTGTTCCTCAATTTGTCCGGTGGTCGTCAACCTTACTAGTTTTACGTTGCTGAGTTGGGCTGTTTCGGTATCGTGCCCCCCTGCCGCCGCGATCGCGCTGGAAATCGAACTATTGGGCTGAATTGCGAGCTCTCCTGGGTTCCCAACTTCACCGATCACCCGCACTCGAATATTGGTGGGAGCAAAACTAGACCTGGCAATCAGGGACTGATCAATAAAATCGCTTTCCTCAGGGGCCGTAGGCACGACAACAGTGTCGCCGTCGTACATGACTAACACTCCAAGTTCATCTTCTCCCTGCAGGGCTTCCCAGAGATTGACCTGGTATTCAGCAGTTGAACCATCCGGCAACCGGCGCATAATGGATACGTTGCGGATATCCGCAGTCCGTCGAATTCCGCCGGCAGAGGTTAGCGCTGTGCTCAGGGTGGGCGTTGTAGTGAAGTCAGTTAAAGTGCCAGTGTCGCGTACAACCCTTGAAACAGTCGTCAAACTACTTAACTGAATGGGCCCCGGGCGATAGACCTCTCCCACAACGTTAACCACCACCGGGCGTAGGACTTGTAGGTTGGCATCTACCACAGGGTCAGTCAAATATATCCGGAGTCGGTTCTCGATTTCCTGCCCTAAACTATCGAGGGTTTTACCAGCCGCTGGAATCGAACCAATTAAAGGAATATTGATGTTGCCGTCAGGCAAAACTACCCTTGGGCCTTCAAACTCTTCATAGCCAAATACTAAAACCTGAATTTGATCCCCAGGACCTAAAAGATAACCGGAAAATAGATTAATCGGATTATCATAAATGCTGGGTAATTGAGCCGCGTCCTCGGTTCCGGACGCACTGACCCAGGGGTCATCCCTAGAAATGGGAGAGTCAGAGATTACCGATGGGCCCTGCTTCCCATTAGTGTCTATGACCTGTTCCGAGGTGTTGCTCTCAAAGGCCTCTGATCCGTCTACGACCTCAGCCCAGGCGGTAGGAGCAAAACCCATAATTCCAGATAAAACCGTGATGGATGTCGCCCAAATAGACAATTTGTAAGAGATATTCATAATAAGCTAAAGGATAAATCACAGTCGGTGGAAAACATGATGGGCAGGCTTATCGCAGATCTAACGTGAATGAAAACTCATCTTGGATATTCCTCTGATCCTCCGAATGAAGTAAAGGTGGAAACCTGCACCGCTAGGTAAGGTTGGATCGTTGCCTAATCAAGCTTATAGCTCACCGAATTGAGAAACGCGATGTCGTTCGTCACCAGGGGCGGGCGTAGCTTGAAAACCAACAGCTTTTGCCTGGGGCTGTAAGGCGTTAGCGAACTGCTGCCTTCTCTACTTTCTTTTCACTATGCCCGTAAAGCTGGGATTTAGTTAAGGACACATAGTCGTCGTGTTCATTGTTGACATCAACTGCATTGGCAATAAAGCCCAATACGTTTGTATTGGCCCGCTGTAGGAGAGACTTAGCTGCCACAACACTGGCAGAATCGACCATTCTTGGCCTGAGTACGAGAAGTATGCCGCCAGTAGACTTACCTAAAACCGCAGAGTCCGCTGCTCCCGCCAGGGGAGGGGTGTCAAAAATAACATAATCATACTGCTGGGCCAGGGTGTCTACAATTCCGGCCATACGCTCAGAATCAAGGAGTGCCAGTGGATTGGGAGGCACAACACCCGCTGTTAAGAGCGTCAAGTTATCCGTTATCTGAATCAAAGCATCTTCCAGTTTGCCCTCACCAACCAGCACATGGCTCAGTCCAAGGGTGTTGAGGACTCCCCACACATGATGCTGGGATGGAGAACGCAGGTCGGCATCCACCAGCAAAACCCGTTTACCAGCTTGGGCCATAGTAGCGGCCAAATTAGCCGAAACCTCTGACTTACCTTCTTTAGCAATAGAACTGGTCACCACAAAGGAATTCAATGTTCTATCAGAGCTGATGAACTTCAGGTTTGCTTGCAGCATCTGATAAGCGCCAGAGATAAAGGGATATCCGCTGCCTAAGGTCACAATACGAGGAGAAACCCCCGAAGGAATTCCATGGAACCTGAAGCTGCCATCTTCTCCGTTAGTTGAAAACTTGGGCACAATGCCCAGGGGAGTATACCCCAGCAGGGCCTCTGCGTCTTTGACGGTTTTCACAGACTTGTCAACCAAGTCAAGCAGAAAGGCTGCAGCAACAGCCAGCAAACCTCCCCCCAAGATGCCAGCGGCAATGAATTTGCCTAAGCCACTGCTGGCTGCGGATGTCGGGATAACAGCAGTTTCGATAATTTGAGCACTACCTACCTGCTGGTTTTCAGCTAACTGAGCTTCCTGCAGTCTTTCCAGCAGGGTTTGTAAGGAAGCACTGGCGGCGGTTAACCGTTGTTCTAGCTCCAATTGTTGCTTTTCTAAGGAAGGATAAGCCTGGGCTCTAGCGATATAGGCATTTCGGGCGTTGTCCAGCGCCTGAATTTGCTCTACCAAACTAGAGCGATTAACTTCCGCTTCGGCTAAACGGGTTGTCAATGCTTCCGTCAGAGGGGTCATCTGCAGTTGGTCAGGGGTAGCTGCAACGGACTGCCCTAGGCTTTCAGCAACTCTCCGGTTTAGTAAGCTGTTTAGGGCAGTTTCTTGTCGGAGCAGGTTTTGCACCCTGGGGTGGTTATCCGTGTAGCGGGATTTCTCATTCGCCAGTTCTGTTTGTACGGTTTGTAAATCGGTTAGTGCCTGTTGCACTCCGGGATCCTTGCTCAGCCTATCTATGGTGATAGCCTGTTCGAGGGGCATATTGAGCTGAGCGCGCAGGAGGTCGGCCTGGGTTCTGGCGTCAGCCAAGCTTGCAGAGGTCTGGTTAATCTGATCGTTTAGGGTGTTCAGGGCATCAACGGTGCCAATGGTTTCAGCCTCTAAATCAAACACCTGATTTTGAGTCTTAAAACGCCTGAGGGCTTCTGCCGCCTGTTCAACTTCCGCCTCAGCCTTGGGTATCTGGCGTTCTACGAACTCACGGGCGGCGGTAGCTTCTGCCCGGTTCATGGCTACGTTAAATTCAACGTAATTCTCCATGATCTGATTGACAATGGCAGCCGAGTTTCTGGGATCACCAGCGATAAAAGATACGGAAATAATGTCGGAAGTTTCCAGGGGTTCAACCGTTAAGTTTTGACTGAGTCTTAAAGGGTTGATGTATGCTCCCTGGCCATCACGCAGATCAAGATCCTTAATAGTTTCCTGTAAAACGGGAGTCGATTTGATGATGCTGGCCTGGGTAGCCAACGGGTCACCGCCGAACTCTTGGATGGTTTCCAGTCGTCCCAGTTCAGTACCGAAGCCCGTTAAGGCAGACGCCTGGTCGATTTTGAACAACAGTTTCCCTGCAGACTGGTAGACCGGCTTACGAGTAGAACCATAGTAAGTCGCGGCCGCTACGGAGGCGAGAAACACCAGTGAAGCCGGTAACCAACGACGCTTGAGCACTAACCAATAGCGTTGTAGATCGAACTCCTCGATATATTCCCGGTAATCAGTAGCTTTACCTTTGGTATTATCTTCCATGGCTTAATGACTGGTGATTTCAACTAGAAACAGGCTACCCGAACTAAATACAGAAGATAGTGGTTTCAATATATTGGGGGCAAATGTTGGCAGTTTAACTTTAGCGTAGGGATGAGGAGGTGTAGGTATCCTTTACAGCTTCTTCAAATCAAGAGAGCGCAAGAATTACAACTACTTTAACCTGGGCTACAACGGGTAACCCATTTCAACTGTTAAGGTCCACTCCCTGGCCCCTGGCCCACTTTTGTCTGGATTAGCACTAGCTACAACCAATAGACAAGAAACCTGATCCAACACCCAGATGCCTTATCCCCTGTGTCGTACTATACCTACCCTCAGGATACAGAAGGTGAAGATTGGGGGATTTTACTGTTGTATATTCCTAATCTTCTACCATGAAGAGCATTGTCAGGAAAAGTTTTTGGAAAGACCTTAAAAGAATGGTAAACAATAAGGATCTGTGAGGAGGATGCCCGATAAGAACTGCACACCGGAAATAGTCAGAATCAAAGAACACCGGGTACTTGGCCCTGATGGACCAGTCGCCAGAGGCTACCTCGGCAAATATGCTTGGCTGGTAAAGTTATTTGGTAAAAATTTAAACACACTATTGGGGGGTCCTACAACAGAGTGGGATCCGATGGTGATTCGGGGGGGCAAAGCAGTCGGTAGCTACCCAAATGCTATTCTCAATCACCGTGGTTGCGGCCTGAAGGTCAAATTGTGGATCCGCGAGTTAAGGCTTTCGGTACCTATTATAAGAAGCCTGGGAGATGCTGCAAGGGTGGCCTCAGAAGGAAAAATCGACTCTTGAAAATCGGGAGATGCATTTACGGGAATGAAGAATCGACATAAATGGAGGCAGGAACACATCAGGATTGAACGGAAGAACGATGGAACTAAAAGAGATGTGGCCTTATAGTTTAAGACGGTCAACATTTTGCCGATTGTTGAGCCATCTCCAGATAGGTTAAGCAAAATCTGTGCCCTATGGCTTCTTCTTTCAATTTTTCTGATGATGGGGTTGATTTAGCCCCCTTTATCGATCATGCGCTCCTGAGTCCCACCGCTACCCTCGAGCAGGTAAAGCAGTGGTGCGCTGATGTAGACCGTTATGGTTTCGCTGCGGTATGTGTCTTTCCCACCCATGTAGGACAGGCGGTGGAGTTGCTGCATCAACACCCCGCTCAGATATGTACGGTAATTGGGTTCCCCACGGGAGCTACAACATCGGCGACAAAGCTGTATGAAGCCCTGGAAGCCACCGAACGTGGAGCCACCGAGCTGGATGTGGTGATTAACCTGGGCTGGCTGAAATCGGGGCAACCAGACGCTGTGCATCGGGAGATGGCCACCATTTGCGAAGAGACTGGACTGCCCGTTAAGGCAATTTTGGAAACGGCCCTTCTGACCCCGGAAGAGATGGCGCTGGCTACTGAAGTGTGTATGGATGCGGGGGTTGCCTATATAAAGACGAGCACAGGTTGGCAAGGGGGAGTCACCGTTGAAGTGGTCCAGCAACTGCAACAAATTACCCAGGGTCGAGTCGGGATTAAAGCCTCTGGCGGTATTCGTACAGCGGCCCAGGCCCAGGCTTTAATCCAGGCGGGGGCTACCCGATTAGGCACTTCCCGTGGGCCGGCGCTGGTTCAGCAGCAGGACGAAGAGTGATTATCTCCGGTAGAGCCCCGCTGAGTTTGGACGTTCTCGTTACCATGGAGTAACTTTCAGGCAACCGAGGAATGAGCCAAACCTATCGAGCCACCGGTATCAATCTGAAGGCCGTCCCCATGGGGGAAACGGATCGCTTAATTACTGTTTTAACCCCTGAGTTTGGTCTGGTGCGAGGTATTGCCCCCGGGGCTCGCAAGCATAAATCCCGACTGGGGGGGCGCAGTGACCTGTTTGTGATTAACGACTGGCTGATCGTCAAGGGTAGGGGCCTTGACAAGTTTGTACAGGCTGAAACCCTGCGCACCTTTCCCGGCTTAAGCCAGCATTTAGGCCGGTTGACGGCCAGCCAGTATCTGGCGGAAATGGTCTTGCTCATGGCCCTGAGTGACTGTTCCCAAATAGAATTGTTTCATCTTTTTGAGGAACATCTGGAGCGCATTGAGGGGATTCCATCAGGAGGGATTTTGGCGGCCCTTTGCCACGGCATTTATCATCTGCTAGCCCTGGCCGGCGTTGCCCCAGAAGTGCACCGCTGCTGTGCCACCCGAGTCGATATTGTGCCGGACTTAGCCAATCCTAACTGGCATGTCAGTTTTAGTGCTGAGGCCGGTGGTTTGGTGTTGCCGGAAACCGCCAATGGGTCTCCCGATGGCTCCGGAACCAGGCCGACGGCATCGGGGCAGCAGGGGCTCTCCAGGGCGGGTATAGGAAGATCGAGAATCCAGGAGCCATCGAAGATTTACCCTAATTACGCCAGCCGTGACAGCTGCAAAGCCGCTAGTAACCATGTAACTGCTCTCCATGTGGCACTCATGCAGCAGCTCAGTAAACCGGAATTGATTACCACCTTACCGACGGGGCCTGGTCTCCTTGCCCATGGGGGAGAAACCCACGTTCAAAAGTTGTGGTCTCGGATTGAACGGCTTCTGAGAGAATATGCAGAGCACTACTTAGAGCGTCCCATTCGCTCTGCTGCTCTGGTTGATGTCTGTATGACCGCTGTTTAAACTTAAAGTAAACATTAATTCAGAGAACCGGCGGTGCTATTTCCTTGATTGGAAGCCCTTGACGCTTAAGCCGGATGAGATGCTCCGCCTTGTTATTGGTTAACCCATGCGACCCAAGTTCGAGACCGATGCCAGTTCCCCCGAGGACCTCACCCCAAAGGTAGAAGACGAGTCTGCCCACGCAAACGGCGGCTCCTTGGGCCAGCTTCCGACAAAAGCTGAAACTGCTTCGACTGGGCGTCCCCCTAAGCTGGAACGGACTAAAGCGATTTCCCAGGCCGCGGTAAAGCGTGCCCGGGGGTTTGGTGCTGTTTTTCAAAACCGCAACTTCTTAACGCTCTGGCTGGGTCAGGTCTTTTCTCAGCTGGCGGATAAGGTCTACCTGGTGCTGATGATTGCGATTATTTCTACTCGGTTTGAAGCTCCTGGACAGACTATCAGCGGTTGGGTTGCCGCGGTCATGATTGCGTTCACCATCCCAGCCATTTTGTTTGGGGCAATGGCCGGGGTGTTTGTTGACCGCTGGCGGAAGAAACCGATTTTGGTCATCTCCAACGTCCTCAGGGGAGGACTGGTGGTCATCCTACCGTTACTGATTTGGGGCACCATTGACATGGGCACCCTGGCCGGGTTGCCTGTGGCATTTTGGCTATTGTTGATTGTTACCTTTTTGATTTCGACCCTGACCCAGTTTTTTGCTCCGGCGGAGCAGGCCATTATTCCTTTAATTGTCGAGCGGGGAAATTTACTCTCAGCTAATTCTCTTTACACCACCACCATGATGGCTTCGGTAATCATCGGATTTGCGGTGGGTGAGCCCTTTTTAGCCCTATCAGATGCGCTCCTTTCAAAGCTGGGTTTAGGCGATAATGGTCCAGCTTTACTGGTGGGCACTAGCTACCTGCTGGCGGGGGCCTGCCTGGTCTTAATTAAGCCCGGCAAAGAGAGTCTTGCCAACGACCAAAAGGAAAGTGGCGGGGGCAAAGGTTCCCTCAGTTTCTGGGTCGATATTCGGGATGGCTTGGGGTACCTCAAGCGCAATCCTCAGGTCAGAGTGGCGATTATTCAACTGGTGCTGCTGTCCTGCGTATTTGCAGCTCTGGCGGTACTGGCGGTGCGCCTGGCAGAGTTGATTCCGGCCCTCAAGGCATCTCAGTTTGGCTTTTTGCTAGCTGCTGGTGGCGTGGGTATGGCCCTGGGGGCGGTTTTTGTGGGGCAGTTTGGCTTACGCTTTCCGAAGCGTTACCTGAGCCTTTGGGGAGCCCTGGGCATGGCCTGTTGCTTAGTTGCCTTGGCCTGGACAACCCATCAGCTATGGCTTTCCCTGGGGGTAATTCTGGTACTGGGGATCTGCGCTGCGCTGATGGGTATTCCGATGCAGACCTTAATTCAAGAAAAGACTCCAGAGGCAATGCGGGGTAAAGTATTCGGTTTACAAAATAACCTCGTTAATATTGCCTTGAGTTTACCCCTGGCCCTGGCTAGTTTAGTGGAGGCGGCCCTGGGAATTTCTAATGTATTCATCGGATTAGGAGTTTTTGTAGGGATTGGTGGGGTTGTAAGCTGGTATATTGCCGATACAGCGCTGAGACAAGTGTAGAGGGCGGTCTACTCTCTGCTACCTATGGTGACGGCTCAGTGATCTGAGAACTTTTGGGTGGACCACTGCCCGTTGAACTCCCCAACCTGGATTGAATGCATATTGCGTGGCTTGGCAAGAAATCGCCCTTTTGCGGAAACGTAACCTACAGCCGAGAAATCACAAATGTTCTTCTGGAGCGCGGCTATCGGGTCACGTTCTTGCATTTTGCTCAAACTTCCGATGGCCATAGTGTCCAAGATCATCCTGAATGTTCTGAGGTTTCTCTCCCCTTTTTGTTCAAGTCGCAGATTCTGACGATTCCTTCCCTTAAGTCGGGCAAACTGCTGGCAGAAGCATTGAGGCGTCTAAAGCCTGATTTGGTTCATGCGTCATTAACCCTGTCTCCGCTGGATTTTCGGTTGCCGGAGATTTGTGCTGACCTGGGCCTACCTCTGGTGGCCACCTTTCATCCTGCCTTTGACCGCAAGGTGAGGAGTTTGACCTCAGGTACCCAGCACCTAACCTATCAGCTGTACGCTCCCTGCCTGGCCCATTATTCCCGGGTTATTGTCTTTTCGGACCTTCAACGGGACCTGCTTATCCGCTTGGGGGTACCTGCTGATGTTGTGGTTGTCATCCCCAATGGGGTCGATACCCGGCGGTACTCTCCAGGGCCATCTACGGCAAAGGTTGCTCTTAAGGCTCAGCGTTTATTTGTTTACCAGGGGCGTTTATCCCCCGAAAAAAATGTGGAATCTCTGTTACGGGGATGGCGACAGGCAGACATGGGTTCCAGCTGTAAACTAGCCCTGGTGGGCAGTGGGCCTCTAGAAACCTCCCTGAAGCTATTCTATGGGGATCAGGATGATGTTTTGTGGTTGGGCTATTTGGCGGATGAGCAGCAGCGTATAGAAATTTTACGAGGGGCTGACGGTTTTATCCTGCCGTCTTTAGTGGAAGGTCTGTCCCTGTCTTTGCTGGAGGCCATGGCCTGTGGCGCAGCCTGTATTGCTACTGATGCCGGGGCGGATGGAGAAGTGCTGGCCAACGGGGCCGGGATTGTACTGGATACCCAGCGGGTCGCTTCCCAATTGCAAACGATTTTGCCTATTCTGCGGGACCATCCTGAAATTACCCATATGCTGGGTCGTAAAGCCCGGGAACGGGTGTTGTATCGTTATACCCTGGGCGCTAATGTCTCCTGCCTGGAAAACCTCTACGCCAAGGTCACAGGGGAAAAGCCGCTGGCCTGTAGCCCGGGAATTTAGGAAAATCTAAACATCAACCCCAGTAAACGGTACAGGAAATTGCCATGACCCAACCCCAGGACGTTGCCCCTAAAGTTGTTGTCGTTGGTGCAGGTTGGGCTGGATTAGGGGCAGCCTATCATCTCGCCAAACAGGGCTACGAGGTCACGCTGCTGGAGGCCGGAGCCCATCCCGGGGGGTTAGTGGCCGGTTGGCAGACGGCTGGGGGACGTTCCGTCGAGGCTGGTATTCATGGTTTCTGGTACCCTTACCGCAATATTTTTGCCCTGACCGATGAATTGGGCATCCAGCCTTTCACCCCCTGGACTCGGTCCTCCCAGTTTTCGCCCCAGGGCCTGGAGGTAGAATCGCCTCTGTTTCAGGCTATGCCTTATCTGCCCAGTCCGCTGGGTACCTTTATTTATACCCAGTTCAAGCGACTGCCCCTGGTAGATCGGCTCTCGGCCCTGCCTCTGTTGTATGTCCTAGTCGACTTTGATAACTCTGACGAAGCCTGGAAGCGGTACGACGCGATTACGGCTCGGGAATTGTTTAAGCAGTACGGAGTATCGGCCCGGCTTTATCGAGACTCTTTTGAGCCAATGCTGCTGGTGGGGTTGTTTGCTCCGGGGGAGCAGTGCTCGGCGGCGGCGGCCCTGGGCATGTTGTATTACTTCATTCTGGCCCACCAGCCTGACTTTGACGTGCGCTGGTGCCGGGGAACCGTTGGAGCCCAAATTTTTCGCCCCTGGGTGCAGGCGATTGAAGCAGCTGGTGGGAAAGTGTTAGCCCATCAGCGGGTTTCGGATGTGGTTACCGATGGCAACCGTATGACTGGCGTAGTTTCTCAGGATCAGGTGTTTCAGGCTGATGCGGTGGTGTTCTCGGTGGGGATCACGGGCATGAAAAAGATTGTCGCCGGTAGCCCCACCCTGCGTCAGCGACGAGAGTTTCGCGATTTACTAAACCTGAAAGCCGTAGATGTGCTGGCGACTCGCCTCTGGATGGATCGCAAAGTTGCCATCAAGCATCCCTCGAATGCCTGTTTTGGGTTCCATCCCACCACTGGATGGACCTTCTTTGACCTCAACGCTCTCCACGACGAGTATCGGCATGCCCCAGGATCGGTCATTGAAGTGGATTACTATCACGCGAATCAATACCTGCCGCTGGATGATGGGGAAATTTTGCCCATCGTCCAGAGCGACCTGGCGGGGTGTATTCCAGATTTTGGAGCCGCCAATATCGTCGATGCCAGCGTGATTCGGTTACCCCAGGCGGTGAGCCACTTTGCCCCGGGGAGCTATCGCTATTTGCTGCCGGGCAGCACCAGCTTTGACAACCTATTCATGGGCGGCGACTGGATAGTGACTCGCCATGGTTCCTGGTCCCAGGAAAAGGCCTACGTAACGGGCCTGGAAGCGGCCAATGGAGTCGTTGGGCAGCTAAAGCGAGGGCAAATCGCAAATATCCTGCCGGTCATTCCCGATGAACCTCATCTTCAGGCAGCACGTCAGCTCAACCGCACCCTGCGTCAAGGCCTACAACAGCTAATACCTGGCTTCTGGCTACCTTAGGGTAGCGGGTTGTGACGCAGCCTGGCTTGAAACAGTAATTGGTCAGACCCCTCATCCCAGGTTTTCATCCTCCTGGTAGGGTAACCCCTATGGTTATTATCGGTTTCACCTCTGTATCGACCCTAGTTGGAGCAATTGTCTGGTGCCCTATGACTGGTATGGGGGGGAGGATAATTGCTGAGACTGGCCATTGTGCAATCAAGATGCATCTACCAAAAAGGCTTGAGCATGAGTTATCCCAGCTTTCGCACCTATTTAAAGACCTTGCAAGAACTGGTAAAACGCAAGAGCCCAGGATTAGCAGAAGAGTCAGCCATTTTATCGAATATATGCTTGCACTATGGGCAAAAAATAAAACTTTCAGAGCGTGAGCTAAAAACCCTGCTGCTGGCTTCTAACTTCAAGAATCTGGGAGCCTTAACCGTTAGCAGCCAAACTTTTTCTACCAATTTTGATAACTACGGCAAGCTGATGGCCTACGTGGCGAGTTGGTTTGAGGAAAGCGCCTTATTAGCCCAAATGGCGGGTTTGCCAGCGGTAGAGAAGATTCTTTCCCAGTATTATCATCGAGCGATTCCCCAAGACTCCCTGGCGAAAATTTTCCAGGTATTGAATGCATGGGTTGCCTGCCATCAAAAGCGAGGTTGGCGAGGGGCAATGAGTGACCGAGAGGCCCTGATTGTGCTGAAGCAGCGGGCCATGTTTTCCTGGTCGGACCCTGAAGTGGTTTCCTGTTTTGTCAAGTGTTTACCCTACACCCATAAATCTGTGCAGGAATATCTGCGGGGGCCACAGACATTGACTTCCCGTCATGGAATTGAAGACTTCGCTCTGATGGTTAAGCGGCCTCAACCGGTTGACGCCTGATGGGATAACGGAACAACCAGATCTGAGAACCCAGACCTTTCTACATGAGCCAGACCTTTCTACATGAGAGAGAGGGCAACGAACTTAAAGACGCATAAACATTTGTCAAAGAATTAAATTCTGTATCCGATTATACGGTTTCTTGGGTTACGATCAGAAGCAAGTAATAATTTGGTTCGCGTTCTGTTTCTCTCGCATACTCCTGAGGAGGCTTAGTTATGTCTGCCCAAGAACAAGCCCGCATGCTCATGCAGCGTCATCACCACATGGTGAAAAATCGCCAGCAGTCGCTTTTGAGCCGTGTTAATAGTGAAATTGGCATGCCTGGCGAAATCGACTATAAGGGACACATTCAGGGAAAGCCCTCCAGTGATGCCCGGCGCAGCTATGACCGCAGCGGTTCTGCGTTGAGCTAGCAGACCCTAGCCGATGGCCGTGTCATAAGTTGAGGCCGCCTGTTTTACCGAGACAGGCGGCTCTTGCTTTACCCCTTGAAGTAAAGGGGCCAAGTGAAGTAAAAGGACCAAGGAGTCTTATGGAGTACTCCGAAGATCGAGTACCCCGAAAATTTTTATTGATTCAGTTCATCACTGATTTGCTGACGCAGTGCAGTGTCCTGGGATGCCTGATCAATAATTTGATTGAATTGATCGACTGAAATACCTTCATTTTCAATCACGGACTGCATTTCTAGTTCTGCGGACTGACGAATGGCAATGATTGATTCTATTGCGGCTTCGAACTGGGCGCTCTTTTCATCGGAAATTTCTGTGGCGGTTTCAGAACTGGTGTTTAACTGGCTGTCAATAATGGCGTTGAATTGTTCGACGGTTAACCCCTCCGCATTGACGGCTTCTACCATTTCGGCTTCGGCGTCTTGCTTAATCGTTTGAATGGAGCGGTAGGCGTTGGTAAAGTTGCTAATATCCGTGTCGGAAAGATCTAGCGCTGCTGCCTGGGCCAGGGTAGGGCTGAATTGAGCCGATAGGTTCGTGCTGTGGGCTGGTATGGGAAATCCAACCATCAGTAAGACCATGAGGCCTGCGCTGATAAGAAATCTAACCATAGGTAAGGGTCTCCTGAACGGGTTTTGCGAGGGATAGGCCGTGGAAGGGTCACACCTATCGCCGGTTCTGTTGCAGTGTAGCGTGCCCGGAGACCTTACCCGGCAGTCTTGATCATGCTTTTAACAATGAAGCATGGTGAGCGATATGGTCGGCCATGAAAGAGGCGATGAAGAAGTAGCTGTGGTCATAGCCTTCTTGAAATCTTAAGGTTAGCGGTTGTCCAGCCTGTTTGCAGGCTGACTCAAAAACTTCCGGTAACAGTTGCTTTTGAGCTAAGAAGGAATCAGCTGAGCCCTGGTCGATCAGGATGGGTCGGTCTGGTTGGGCATGGTTCAGTACCAGTTGGCTGGCGTCGTACTGTTCCCAGGTTTTGGTATCTGATCCTAAATATCCACTAAAGGCTTTTTGACCCCAGGGGCACCTGGAAGGAGCAGCGATCGGGGCAAAGGCCGAGATAGATTTGAACCGGTCAGGGTTTCTCAGGCCACATACCAAGGCCCCATGGCCTCCCATAGAATGGCCAAAAATGCCCTGGCGAGCAGAATCTACCGAAAAGTTTTGGTCGATGACCTGGGGTAATTCCACCACCACATAGCTGTACATGTGGTAGTGGGCGTTCCAGGGGGCTTCAGTGGCATTGACGTAAAAGCCAGCGCCGCTGCCGAAATCCCAGGAGTCAGGGTCGTCGGGTACATCCTCTCCCCGGGGGCTGGTGTCGGGGGCTACCAGCATCAGGCCATGGTCGGCAGCGTACCGTTGGGCCCCGGCTTTAGCAGTGAAGTTCTCTTCGGTGCAGGTCAGGCCCGACAGGTAATACACCACCGGGACGGGGCCAGCTTTTACCTGAGGGGGAATAAAAACAGAGAAATTCATCGGGCATCCGCAGGATCCGGAGGGGTGGGTGTAGTAGCCTACGGTGCCACCGAAGCAGGCAGATTGATTGCGAAGGATAAGATTGCCGGACATGGCTAGGGCCAAAAGTGGTGTTTAGGGCAAGCAGGCGGTGCTGGGGGGCAGAGCCCATTCCTACCAGGCATTCAGCATCCTGAGCCTCTGCAGGAATGGCCGCTGGTTCTGAGGGGCTTTAGAAGGTGACGACGCTGCGGATGCTTTCCCCATCGTGCATGAGGTCGAAGCCTTTGTTGATGTCTTCCAGGGGCATGACGTGGGTAATCAGGTCGTCGATGTTGATTTTGCCGTCCATGTACCAGTCCACAATTTTGGGCACATCGGTACGGCCCCTGGCCCCGCCGAAGGCGCTGCCCTTCCATTCGCGACCGGTGACCAGTTGGAAAGGACGGGTACTAATTTCCTGACCCGCAGCAGCCACGCCAATGATGACACTGACGCCCCAACCCTTATGGCAGCATTCCAGAGCCTGGCGCATCAAATTGACGTTGCCGACGCACTCGAAGCTGTAGTCGGCTCCCCCGTCAGTGAGGTCCACCAGGTAGGGCACCAGGTCTCCCTCTACTTCTTTGGGATTGACGAAGTGGGTCATGCCGAACTTCTCCGCCAGTTCTTTTTTGTCGGGGTTGATATCGACCCCAACAATTTTGTTAGCCCCCACCATGCGACAACCCTGGATCACGTTAAGGCCAATACCGCCCAGGCCGAAGATCACCACGTTAGCCCCAGGCTCGACCTTGGCAGTGTTGATTACGGCACCGATACCGGTGGTAACACCACAGCCGATGTAGCAGACCTTTTCGAAAGGGGCATCGTCGCGAATTTTAGCCAGGGCGATTTCGGGCACTACGGTATAGTTGGCGAAGGTAGAAGTGCCCATGTAGTGAAACAGCGGCTCACCGTTCAGGGAGAAGCGCCGGGTACCGTCAGGCATCAGGCCCTTTCCCTGGGTGCCGCGAATGGCCTGGCAGAGGTTGGTTTTCAGGCTGAGGCAGTATTCGCACTGGCGGCACTCGGGCACATAGAGGGGAATGACATGATCCCCCGCCTTAAGGCTGGTGACGTCCGGACCGACTTCGACTACTACACCAGCCCCCTCATGGCCAAGAATAGCGGGGAATAAGCCTTCTGGGTCTTTACCGGAGAGGGTGTAGGCATCGGTATGGCAGATTCCCGTTGCCTTGATCTCCACCAATACTTCCCCTGCTTTTGGTCCTTCGAGCTGAATTGTTCCGATGGATAGGGGGTTACCGGCTTCGAGGGCAACAGCGGCTCTGACATCCAT
>CAZPYG010000002.1:0-93199 GCA_964590465.1 uncultured bacterium
GCTCAGCAAAAGGGAGCGAATGGCATCGGCATTGGTCACCATCAGAATCACCGCATCCACCTGGGCCAGCAGTTCGCCCGGGGTGTCGCAGACCGTTGCTCCTGCCAATTCCAGAGGTTTTAGCCGGGTTCGGGTGCGGTTATAAACCCAGACCCGATGCCCCGATGACATCAGTCGCAACGTCATTGGAGCGCCCATTAACCCCGTCCCAATTACCCCTATTTTCACGATAGTGACCTCTTGCGTTCCCAGCAGACCCATTCTCTGACTCGTTCTGGTTGTCTATGGATGATGGTGAGCTAAAGGCAAAAATTGCCTACCAGGCGACGGCATAGTGCTGCGGGGATGGCACTGCTCCCAGGCCATTTCAGTGCTGACGGCCGGTAGAATCCAACCTTTTAAAAACTGCCTGAGCCACCGCTCTACCGGACCTCGATACAACCTGTGTTGACTCAGATGATACCAGCGGCTTTGGGCCCCGGGGTACATCAATTGCTCAGCGCCATGGGTGGTCCAGTAATTCACCATCAGACTGGTCATTTCAGGATGAAACTGCAACCCATAGGCTCGCTGTCCGTAACAAAAGGCCTGATGGGGGAAGGTTTCTCCCGCGGCCAATAGCTGACTGCCCCGGGGTAATGCAAACCCCTCCTGATGCCACTGGTATACCATCAGGGGGGAAGGAATTACCTGCCGCCCCTCAGTTGTGGGGCGAATAGGAAAATAACCGATTTCCCGGACCCCTTCAGGATGGCCAGCCACTGCTGCCCCTAGGGCCCTGGCCAGCAACTGGGCTCCTAAGCAAATGCCGAGATAGGGCTTCTCAGCTTCCAGGACCGTCGGGATCCAGGTCAGCTCATCCCGAATAAACGAGAACAGGTGGTCATCATTGGCACTCATGGGCCCACCGAATACAATCGCGGCACTGTGGCGGTTCATGGTGGTGGGTAAGGTATCTCCCTGGGCCGGGCAGCGAATATCCAGAATAAATCCCATCTGCTGTAACAATTGCCCCACCAGACCGGGGGTAGAGGTTGCTTGGTGAACTACTACAAGAATGGGGGAAACGCTAGGCATATCGCTGATAGTTGAATGTTTGAGGGATCCAAACCCAGCTTACTGCATGGGTCTTCATCAATAATGATCTAGGGTAAACTCCCAGAGCCCAAGGCTATGAGCATGACAGCCACCCGGCAGGGTTGTACAACAAAGAAAGAAGAAAATTATCTCGCGAGGGTAAATAATTACTATGGCAGATGCTAGTAACGTGCTGGGCCAACCCCTGGGCACCTGTTGCACATCACCCATGACCGGCTTTTTCCGTGACGGCGTTTGCAACACTGGCGCTGGGGATTATGGTGCCCATATCGTCTGCGCCCAAATGACCGAGGAATTCCTGATGTTTACGAAAGCCCAGGGCAACGACCTCTCCACTCCAGTGCCGGCCTTTCAGTTTCCTGGCTTGAAACCCGGCGACCGCTGGTGCCTCTGTGCTTCCCGCTGGAAAGAAGCCCTGGATGCTGGCGTTGCCCCGCCTGTAGTCCTGGAAGCGACCCATGCCTCGGCCCTGGAATATGTCACCCTGAATGAGCTGAAGTCCTACGCTGTAGAGTAGGTCCCACAGCGGGATATGCCAATCATCCTGATTGAACCCGGACGGCGGTGCCGCAGTATGCAACGACCTGTTTGCCTTCGACCTTGGGTCCGGTGGTGACAATCATGGTATATCCCTCGCTAGTCCCCCATGGACGAGTCAATGCATTGACCTAAACCGGAGCATCCCTAACCTTAAGGCTAGTTCACCAGGCGCATGCTTAGATCTAACCAGGGCGAACGGGTGATCGGGGCACTGGTTGAAATGAAGTCTACCCCAGTAGCGGCGATCTCGCCCAAACGCTCCAGGGTGACATTTCCGGATGCCTCAATCGTCACGGTGGGCTTAGCCTCCCGAATGCGCTGTACTGCCAGGCGCATCATTTCTAGGTGCATATTGTCCAGCATGATGATGTCCACCTCACAGGCCAGGGCTTCGGTCACCTGCTCCAGGGAAGTCGTTTCCACCTCAACGGTCAACGGGTAGGGGATACTCTGGCGAATTTGAGTAACCGCTGGAGTAATACCGCCAGCCGCCGCAATGTGGTTGTCTTTAATCATGACGGCATCGTCTAAACCGAGACGATGATTCACCGCTCCACCGACACGGGAAGCATATTTTTCCAGCAGCCGGAAGCCGGGAATAGTTTTGCGGGTATCCACCAGTTGGGTGGTTGTTCCCATCAGACAGTCCACATACCGTCGGGTTGCAGTGGCAATGCCGCTCAAGCGCATCGCTAGATTGAGGGCAACCCGTTCCCCGGTGAGTAGCGTACCCATGCTGGCTTCTATGGTGGCAACGGGGGTGCCGGGCTCACACCGGGTTCCCTCAGGTACCTCTGGCCGAAATACCGCTGCAGCTTCCAGGAGCTCAAATACTCTTCCAGCTATGGGCAGCCCGGCCACCACCCCCTCAGCCTTAGTCACCCAAACCGCCTTGCCCCTGGCCTGGCCGACAGCGTTCCCCAGGCCCAGGGTCGTCCAATCGCCGCGTCCGATATCTTCCTGTAACCAGGCCCTGAGCTGAGAATCCAAGAGCAAATTCATCGGTACAGACAGTTCTTCAGTATTCATGCCGAGCCTTCAATACAGGTATACCCGTCTGTTTTAACCCCTGGCCCCTAGCGCTAACAGAGTAATTCCTGCCACCTGCAAAAAATCTGTGCTACCGTACCCATAATGCTGCCGATACACAGCAGGTAATCCCATAGAGATTAAACCGTTCAGGATTTAAGGAGGTGATGCCCATGCAAGAGAGTAGTAAACGCGTGGGTCTTCAGGTTGACGTTAGCCGGCTGTGCGCCGGGGCTGTTCTCTAAGAAGTTCAGCATCCGTCACTTTAGTCCCTGTTGACTAAGTTACTGAAGCTGACTGGCTAGGGTTCCTCCCGGCAGTCAGGTTCAACCTAAGACCCAACTAGACCGCTCCTGTCTCTGAAGATAGATTCTTCCCCCGACAGGAGCGGATAGTCTTTTAAAGGGCTGAGGCTACCCCCTGTAGCTGCACCCCAACTGACGCAAATGAAGCTACCTATTGAGTCCCTATGGCTACTCTGCTAAGCGAACAAGATGTACAAACCAAACTGAGCCAGTTATCTGACTGGACCCAGGACGGTAAAACGATCACCACAGTGCGTACATTTAAAGACTTTATCGCCGCCATTGATTTTGTTAATAAGCTGGTGGAACCCGCTGAAGCCTCAGGGCACCACCCTGATATTGCCATTTCCTACAACAAGGTCACCCTTAGCTTGACCACCCACGATGCTGGCGGTTTGACTGAAAAAGACTTTTCCATGGCAAAAACCATTTCTGATTTGGCCTGAGGGTTTGAGGCGGGAACTTTTCTCAAGCCAGACAGTCTCAGACCTTAATCGGGTGATGATAAGTTCTCGATAACCTATCTAGCCGAGTCAAGTCAGATCTGTTACTATCGACTTGTAAAGTGTGCAGTACTGGGTACGAGTATGGAGATACCCGTACTTAAATCTGCATCCCCCTGGGGAAATAGCCAATGGTTATTCTCTTTGGAACGTGACAAATTAAACCTTTTTATTAAGGTGTGAGGAGAGATCAAGACATGTCTAAACTAATTTGGAAATCTTTGCTGGCAGCCCCAGCAGCTCTGGGAGCAGCCTTTGCTGTTTCCGGTGTCGCTGTTGCTGCTGAAGCCACTCCTGTATCCGAGGTTGCTGGCGTTGACGCTCTGGAACAGGTTTCTTTCGACCAGGAGCCCGTTCAGCTGGCCCAAATCACCAGCGTTTCTGAGCTGACTGACGTACTACCCACCGATTGGGCCTTTCAGGCGCTGCAAAACCTGGTTGAAACCTACGGTTGTATCGAAGGTTATCCTGACCGCACCTACCGCGGACAGCGCAGCTTGACCCGTTTTGAGTTCGCCGCTGGTTTGAACTCCTGCTTGAACGTCATCGCTGGTCTGGTTGACACCGGTCTTTCCGCTGAAGATCTGGCTGCTATCCGTCGCCTTCAGGAAGAATTCCAGGCTGAACTGGCTACTCTCCGGGGCCGGGTAGATGCTCTGGAAGCTGAAACCGCTGAACTGCGGGCTCAGCAGTTCTCCACCACCACCAAACTGCGTGGTCAGGTGGACATGCAAATTGGCGTTCCCTTCGAGACCTTCGGTGCTGTTGGACTTGAAGATCTTGATGGTGACGGAATTGCTGAAGAAATCTTCAGCGTTGACGAAAACGCTACCTCCGTTGCATCCCGGGCTCGTCTAAACTTTGACGCCAGCTTTACCGGCGAAGACCGCTTGCGCATTCGTCTTCAGGGTGGTGAAGGTAATTTCTTAACCCCTTGGGGCGGTTTGTCTAGTGCTGGTGGGGATGACTTCGATGTCGCCATTGATGACTTCTACTACAGCTTCCCCCTCGGCAGCAGGGTTGATGTAACCGTTTCCGCCCGTGGTCTGTCTGGTGATGACTGGGTGACCAGTACCATCGTTCCTTATGATGGCCCTGCGGTTGCTGATGCCAGCGGTCCTGCGTTCTATGATGCTGGCGGCAGCTCCAGCAATGGTGCAGGTCTCGGCGTTAGCTTTGCGCTCACCGATAACTTCGTTATCGACGCTGGTTTCACTGGTGGCTATGACGATGCTTCTAACCCTGGAGTTGGTATCTTCTCATCCTCCAGCCAGAGCTACATCGCCCAGATCAGCTACCTGAGCGATGGCTTCCTGGATGCTGCTTTTGCCTACATGCACAACGACGTATCTGATTTCGCTGGTGGTGGTTCCACTGACACCTTTGCAGGTCTGTTGAACCTCGACTTCGGTGGCTTCTTCGTCGCTGGCTATGGTGCTTACCAGGACTATAGCGGTGGAGATGACTTCAACTGGACCGCTGGTGTTGGTTTCAACGACCTGTTCATCGAAGGATCTCAGTTGGGCGTCTACGGTGGTCAACTTCCTGAGTACGCAATCTTTGATGAGAACCCCTGGCTGATTGAAGGTTATTACGAAATTCCCTTCAACGAGTTTCTCACCATCACACCTGCTGTTATCTTCGCTAACGCTGACTTCATCGGTGTAGGCGGTACTCAAGACAGCACAATTTATGGCGCTATTCGTGCTACTTTCAGCTTCTAAGCTTGCAGCAATTTAGTGCTGATTTAGCTTTGGGCTAGAAAATAAAAAGGGGTCTGTATTTTTGTGCAGGCCCCTTTTTGATGTATTGAAAACAGACCAAAGACCATCAGCCTGAACTAAGGAGAACTCTGGGAAAGAAAATACCCCCGAGTAGGGGCGCAGTCCCTGCGCCCTTGGTGAGTGCCTGATAAGATGAGTAATTTTATTGCAAGAGATCTCCTCAGGCGTTTCAGGCTTTTAACGGGCCACGGAGAAGATATATGCCGGGAAGTCAGCCTTCAAAATAAATTTCTTTTTGGCTATATATAGCTTTAGTGCTGTATGCTTGTGGTCTGGGTTTGCCGGGGTCAAAGTCCTCGTTACCTACCTGGGATGTGTGTAAGAAGAAGACATTGCAGTTGCATGAACAGCTTATCCCCTTTAAAGATTGGTATTCATTCAGTGCCCTATCCCATTATTCAGGGAGGGATGGGGATCAGAATTTCTGGTGCCCGACTTGCCGCAGCGGTAGCAAATGCTGGGGGAGTCGGCATTATTTCTGCGGTGGGTTTGGGCTGGAACTCACCTTATTTTGACGAACAAGAGCGTAGCCCCAAGCGTCGGGCAGAGCAACTATTTGAAGCCAACCGCCTGGCCTTGATCGATGAGCTGCGAAAAGCACGGGAACTCTGCCCTGACGGCATCATTGGGGTCAACGTGATGATGGCCGCAAGGGATTGGGAAACCCTGGTGGAAACAGCCGTCAGTCATGGGGCAAATCTTGTTATTGCTGGGGCAGGCTTGCCGCTGACCTTGCCAGCTCACACCCTGAAGCATCCTGAGGTTGCTTTAGTGCCTGTGGTATCCAGCGTCAGGGCAGCCAGCATTATCACTCGCCGCTGGCAAAAACAGTATCGGCGTAAGCCAGACGGATTTGTGGTAGAAAGTCCAAAGTTTGCCGGGGGGCATTTGGGTGCGCCGGCAGAGGCCATTGACGATCCGGCCTATTCCCTTGAGCAAGTGGTGCCCAGTCTGGTGGGCTACATTCAGCAAGAGTATGAGACTCCTGTGCCGGTCATTGCGGCCGGAGGCATCTGGAATCGAGAAGATGTAGACAGAATGCTGGCTCTTGGTGCCAATGGTGTGCAGGTGGGAACTCGCTTTATCACTACCTTTGAGTGTGATGCGGATGATCGATACAAGCAGGTTCACCTGAACGCCCAATCAGAAGATGTCATGCTGGTGCCCAGCCCTGTAGGGCTACCCGGTCGAGCCATCCGTAATGGGTTTGTGACCCGGGTCATGGCGCAAGAAGATATGAGCGAACCCTGCATGGCCAATTGCTTGCAATCCTGCCGCTGCCGCGATTCCCGAGAAACCTACTGCATCATGAAAGCCCTTAACCGCGCCGCTGCTGGCGATGTGGATAATGGCTTAATTTTTTCCGGTGCCCAGGCGGGGAGGGCTCAGAAATTACTCTCAGTGAAAGATGTGATGGCGGATTTGGTGACGGCCCAATAAACTTGGGGCGGGGCAGTACTCATCGTTGTCGGGGTAACGGCTGGGTCGATTCTGCTGGGCCAGAGTGGGCAGAATTTAAGAGTCTTTCAGCAGCTAGACGTTAGAAATTTTGACCTGTTCCTGGCTGACGAACCAGATATTACGGTTCTGGGGGCTAATTTCTTCGCTCAATACAACCTGGTAGTCTTCGCCCTGGGATGCAGAAGAGATTAGATAGTAAACGCTTTTATCGGGTACCAGATACCAGGTATGTCCCTCACCATCGGCATCTTCCTGTTGCAAAAGCGCTATGTCCCGCTGGTCAAGCTTGAATATCGCCCCTGAGGGGCTAGACACGGCTAATTTGGTTTTAGCGTTCCAGCGCTGATTAAACTCTTCCTGCATTTGTAGGGGAACGATCTGCTGCATAAAGTTCAGAGCAGTTTCCTGGTGGCGGTTAATGGATTTTTCGCCTTTATAGGAACCCGGCAAATTTTCCAGCCGTAAAGGAGGCCGATTTGCACTGGAAGACTGGTTAGGACCTGCTCGCCACTTTTGGGCAAATTGTTCAAGGATGGTTTTATCCGTCAGGTCAGTATTAATGTGAAGTTGTAGCCACGTCAAGGCTCGCTTTTGAGCATTTTGCTTTTGCTGGTTGCTGAAGGGAGCATAGGATGCTAGCGCTTCTCGCAAAAAATTAGGAGCTGCAGACGTTACCGAATCGGTCATGGTCAATACTCCTTACAGGTAATTCAGATGTGAATACCTTGAACTTCCGGGCTGGCAAAAAACACAGGAAGACTGGATAAATCTGAAAGATTAGTCAAAAATGTCATCGAATTTTTGACGAAAACTTTAAATAACACAGCGTGCTCTTTAACGCATTTAAATGCCTTAAGATATGCCCTAACTATATAGGTATTTACAACTAAAAACCACTTTAAGTTAGAATTTTTCTTCGTTACCTTGCTCTGTGCTGGCACGAGAGTGGGAGGCGCTGTCTCCTGCAAACAGCGGCAGAGCCGCAAACCTAGGACATCCAGGCAGAGCCTGGGTACCAGAAAGGTTGATAAACTGATTCGACATTGAAAGCAAGTTCTAAGCAAACAGAAGACGACCTTTCGGTTCTGGAATCGGACGCCCCACGGATTGAGCTGTATCTATCCATTACAGTTGTTCGCTGGGGATATTGGTATCCGCCGTTCCGCGAAGGATTTTGAGATAAAGCTGACCTTGCTGACTCATTCAGATTGTTGTTCCCTAATCTCAAACTCTACTCCAAAGTCCTTAGCCAGGTTGCAGGTTTGATGATCTACAACGTTAGTGTCGCTCAGCTCAAGGTTGTAGAAATTCACGATGTCGTGGGTGAAATAGGGGCCGGCGTGCCAGGTGCCAACCGCTAGCTTGACGAAGCAGTTGCCAGGAATATGAAACGCCTGGATTGCGTCGGGTTCAGGTTGATCCGCCGCTCCCGGAGGAGCCACCCCTAGCAGCCAATCCTTTCCTTCCAGAGCACCCAGGCATTGGGTACACAGGCGGTGGCGGGTGATGGTGCGGAATTTTGTCCCCCGGCTGTCGAGCTGCATGATGTAGAAGCGGGGAATGCCCTGATCCAGCTGAAGCTGAGCATCGTCAGGACCGAAAGGCTTGCCGTCAGCGGAAGGGAAGATGACCTGACCGAAGGGGGCAAAATTTTCTGGCGTAATGGGTTGGGCTGGAAGGGACTTGAGGGTGATGGATTGGGACATGATGGGGGTACGTAACAGACTTTCCCAAAAATTAGCACAATGGAACCATAGCCCTCTCGATGGCGCAAAACGTTATGACTCAACCCGGATGGCGATCCTTCCCCCTGGCTTTAGCTGGCAGCCTGTTATTGATTGGCTGTGCCGGTGAAACCAATTCCGAAATGTCGACCCCTGAGCCGACTACAACTCAGGAGGCTGGCGCAGCCGCCAGTGTGGATACATCTACTGACCAGGCTGCACCAAAACAGCAGCCCTCCGGCTACAGCCTGGTGCCAGTGGTCGAGAACCTGGAGCATCCCTGGGGTATGGCCTGGCTTCCTGATGGGGATGTGCTGATCACTGAGCGCCCCGGACGACTGCGCATTGTACGGGACGGTAGCCTCGATCCCACACCCATCATTGGCGTACCCTCTGTGTTGTCCAGCGGACAGGGGGGACTGCTGGATATCGCCCTCCATCCCGATTTTGAGGAAAACCAGCTGGTTTACCTCACCTATGCGGCGGGGGATAGCCAGAACAACCGCACGGAAGTAGCGCGGGCAGAGTTTGATGGATCTTCTTTACAGAACCTGGAGACCATCTTCACCGTAAATCGCCAGAAGTACGACACCCAGCATTTTGGTTCCCGGCTAACCTGGCTGCCTGATGGCACCCTGCTGGTCTCCATTGGGGATGGCGGCAATCCTCCGGTAGAGTTGGATGGCGACCTGATTCGCAAACAGGCCCAGAATCTGAATGCCTACCTCGGCAAAGTCGTGCGCATCAACGATGATGGGTCCATTCCTGCCGACAATCCCTTTACCGACCAGGCCGCCCCGGCGGTGTGGAGCTACGGCCATCGCAACATTCAGGGCATGGCCTATGACCCGATTCGCCAGCAGGTGTGGGTTTCTGAACATGGTGCCCGAGGGGGCGATGAGCTGAATCAGGTGCGGGCGGGAGAGAATTACGGTTGGCCCCTGGTCAGCCACAGCCGGGAATATTCCACTGGGCAACCGGTTGCGCCTACCCAATCGCAACCGGGCATGGTGGACCCTAAAATCGTCTGGCCCATGACCGTTGCCCCCTCGGGCCTGGAGGTTTACACCGGGGAGGTATTTTCTGACTGGCAGGGCAACCTGTTTGCGGGCGGACTACGCACCGGCAGCATCCACAGAATTGCGGTAGATGAGAGCGGCAGTGCCACAGAACTCGGGATGATTGAAGTGAATCAACGGGTCCGGGATGTACGTCAGGGGCCAGATGGATTACTGTACGTGCTGACCGATGAATCCGCTGGCCAACTGCTGCGCATTGAGCCCGAAGGTTAAGCCTATCGAAACAAATCGAGGATGGCCCCAGGTTTAGCCTCTATGATCCTTAAATAGCCTCAGTTCGGGATAGGTTACAGCTCATTCCCCTCCTGGGAGGGGTGCCCGCAGGGTGGGGTGGGTAGAACGGGTAACGGGGTCAACTCACTCTTCATGGGTTAGTTACTAAATGCCGAGCTTAACCCATCCCTGCCCCTCCCAAGAGGGGATAAATCCGGCGCGAGACCTTTGTTTCCTGAACCCCAATCGCCTTAATCCAACCACTTCGCTAATTCTTCTTTTATGCAGGTTCTCCCTAAGCAGACTGATAGCTCATCTCCTAAAACCCAGGATCCGCAGCCATGCAATACCGTTGTCCTCAACGTCAGCGGGATGAAATGTGCGGGCTGTGTACGGGCGGTTGAGAGTCGACTGACCCACCTGGAAGGAGTCGTTTCCGCCACTGTCAACCTGGTGACGGAAGTCGCTGTGGTTGAGGCCCAATCTGGAACAGTTACTCCCGAGCAGTTGGCGGAGGAAGTTACCCAGGCGGGCTTTCCCACAACTCCTCGCAGTGGAGATTCGGCAGACGGTTCCGCCAGCGACCTCAGCGCCTGGGTAGAACGAAAACGGCAAGAACAGCAGCAGCAGTGGCGGCGGTTGGTCATTGCTATCATCCTCCTGATCCTCTCGGCTATCGGTCATCTCAAGCATTTCGGCTGGCTCACGGTGCCCGTCCTCAGCGACCTGTGGTTTCATGCGGTGCTGGCGACGGTGACGTTAATCGGTCCGGCCCGAGAAATTTTGGTGGACGGCTGGCAGGGGATGCGGCGGCTGGCTCCCAATATGAACACCCTGGTCGCCCTCGGCAGCGTCAGTGCCTATCTGGCCAGTGTGGTCGCTCTGGTGTTTCCCCAACTGGGGTGGGAGTGCTTTTTTGACGAGCCGGTGATGCTGCTGAGCTTCATTCTGCTGGGGCGCACCCTGGAGCAGCGGGCCAGATTCCGGGCGGCGGATGCGCTGCGTTCCCTGGTGGAACTCCAGCCCGCTGTGGCTCGGCTGATTTCCGACCCCTCCACCGCCGATGTCGCCCAAACCGGGGTGGAAGTCCCCGCCAGCTATGTGCAGGTAGGGGAATGGGTGCAGGTGCTCCCCGGCGAAAAGATTCCCGCCGATGGGGACATCGTGGCGGGGCAGTCTACGGTGGATGAGTCCATGCTTACCGGAGAATCCATGCCGGTGCTGAAGCAGCCGGGGGATGCCGTCGTGGCGGGTACCCTGAACCAGTCGGGAGCCATTGCCCTGCGGGTAACGGGCACCGGCAGCGACACGGTGCTGGCCCAGATGATTCAGCTGGTGGAAACGGCCCAGAGCCGCAAAGCTCCGATCCAGCGGCTGGCGGATGTGATTTCCGGCTACTTCACCTACGGGGTGATGACCCTGGCCACCCTTACCTTTTTGTTCTGGTACTTCATCGGCCTGCCCCTTTGGCCGGGGGTGATGGATGCGGCCCTGGGGCCAATTCACGATACCCACGCCATGACCATGCAGTCGTCGGAGCTGCTGATTAGTTTGAAGCTGGCGATCGCAGTCATGGTCATCGCCTGCCCCTGCGCATTGGGTCTGGCCACCCCCACCGCCATCCTGGTGGGGTCCGGCATGGGAGCAGAACGGGGACTGCTAATTCGTGGTGGCGACATTCTGGAAACCGTCCACCATCTGGATACCGTAATCTTCGACAAAACCGGCACCCTCACCCTGGGACAACCTCAGGTTACCGATAGCCTGTCTTGTGCTGAGGATTTAACAGAAAGCGACATCCTCCAACTCGCCGCAACGGTGGAAAGTGGAACCCAACATCCCCTGGCTGTGGCGGTGCAGAAGGCGGCTGAGGAACAGGAACTCCCACTGTTTCAGGCCGAGAATTTCCAAACAGAAGCAGGTTTGGGGATCACGGCCTCAGTCATCTGGCAGGAGCAGTCCCTTCCCTGTGCTCTGGGCAATCAGCGGTGGATGGAAAAGCAGGAAATCGCCCTGCCGTCGGAAGTTTTGGAGCAGGCCACGGCATTGGGGAATAACGGGAAAACTCCGATTTTTGTGGCGCTGGGAGAGCGACTGGTAGGGCTGCTGGCGATCGCAGATGTCCTGCGAGAAGATGCTGCAGAGGTAGTAGCGGATCTGCAGCAGCGTGGACTATCTGTGAAGGTGCTGACGGGAGATCGGCAAGAGGTGGCAGTTGCGATCTCCGCCCAACTCAACCTCTCTCGCGACCAGGTGATCGCTGAAGTCTCTCCCCAGGAGAAGGTCCAAGCCGTTCGGGATCTTCAGGACAAAGGCCACACCGTCGCCCTGGTTGGAGATGGCATCAACGACGCCCCTGCTCTGGCTCAAGCAGACGTGGGCATCAGCCTTAACTCCGGCACCGATATCGCCATGGAGACGGCAGATGTCATCCTCATGCGGGATCAGCTCTCCGGTCTGCTGGAAACTCTCACCCTCAGCCGCGCCACCTTTAACAAAATTCGCCAGAACCTGGCCTGGGCCTTTGCCTACAACCTGGTAGGCATTCCCCTGGCGGCGGGAATTCTGCTGCCCACCGCAGGGTTCAGCCTCAGCCCGGCCGCAGCGGGGGGTTTGATGGCCTTTAGTTCAGTAACCGTGGTGCTGAATTCCTTGCTCCTCCGACGTTCCGCAGGATAAACATCAGTAACTCTTCGCTACCGTCGCTCTGGTAGGTGCGGGTTTCGACTTCAATGTAATAGTCGCGGCTGAGTTGGGGTTCAATGGCGGCTGCGATCGCCCCAATCAACCTGAAGTGAAAGGATGACCAGAAGGTGGGTTGCTCAATGTAGGGGTCCATCCCTGGGAAGGGAGAAGCCATGGGAGAAGTCTTGATGGTTAAAGAGATTCTTTTATTCTAGCTATATGGGGGATTCCTCGGCTCCTTACCGGAGCGCGATGGGTACCGCCTCATTTACGCAATAATGGCTCCAATAGAGCGATCAGTTCCGGAATTTCAAAGGAAACAACATCCCAGACAATTTCGGCATCTACCTGGTCATACTGGTGGGCCAGAATATTGCCCATGCCAATGATGTCTTTCCAGGGAATGTGGTCGTTTTGCACCCGAAACTCCTTGGATAGGCGATTGGCAGCTTCACCGATGACAACAATTTCGTAAAGAATTGCGGCCCTGGTGCGTCGGTCAGATGCCAGACCATTCAAGTCGAGACCTTCCGCAAAATTTAATGCGTCCCTCGCGGCTTCTAGAATATCAGCAATACCCTGGTCGTCACGCGGCATAAAGAACCTGTGCAGACTCTAAAATACTGGCCCGTCGTGCAGCATTCCGACTTTGCTCGATAGACTTTTTGCTGGCTAAATCGACCTTTCGAGAAAGCAACTCTTCTAGCTCCCGCTGCATTTTAGCCATGGTAAGTAAACCTTTTTGAGCATCAGGCGCAAAGGTGATAAGTACATCTATATCACTATCTTTATGAAAATTGGTAGTCAAGACTGAACCAAAGATGGAGAGTTCAGAAATTTTCCATCGCTGGCAGTATTCATAGAGTTGATCAGGTGAAATACCCAAACGGGTATACAGTTGTTCATCTTTCGTTGGTATAGCCATTGCGTTATCTACCTGCTTTTTTGCAATCGCTTCGAGATCAGATCGGCTTTTTCCATTAAGCAACTTGACGAGTATTGGGTTTAGGAATAGACTGCCCCTCTTCCTGCCAGGCTTCCAAGTACATTTCAATAACTTGCTCTCCTTGGTGGATACCTTCTTCACGAGTCTTACCGTGGGTACACGGCATAACGACCCGATCCGCAAATTCGGGAATGGTCACCAGGAAAAGCTGATCTTCATCCGACCATGGGATCATCATGCTGTATCGACTCATTTGAAACCCCCTCTTTTTGAATTCCCAATTTTGAATTTTTAATTAATTTCCGGCTTCTCATATTTCTCAATCTCACTCATGGGCAACAGCAGCGTGTCTTCAATGTATGGCCGGGTGGTTTTGGTAACGTAGCAATTTCTGTTGAGGCAGTCAACCAGCAGCTTGTTGGCATCGTGATATTGCTGTAGTCTTTCTTTTTGCTCAGCGGTAAAATGCCAGTCGTGACCAATATTGCGATGCTCAATCATCAATGAGCGCAGTTGAGCTGTCCACTCTTGGCCCTCAATTTTCCACCATTGTTTAAATCTCTCCATATCTTTGCGGCTAGGGATCTGTGCCTTTAACACCTCAATCTTGAGTTTTAATTCAGGGTCATCGGCGAAAGCTTTTTCAGGATAATGGTCGAGGATGAGGGAGAAGTTAAGAAGGGGGGAGGAAGAGAGGACTAATTCGAGAGAGATGGAGAGGTCAAGAGCGAGGGAACGGTCGAGAGCAAGGTCTAGAGTAAGGACTAGGTCAAGCGCAAAAGTGAGACCAATGTCGAGAGTGAGAGCTAGGTCGAAGTCAAGGTCAGAGTCGAGGATGTGGTCAAGGTTAAGGGCAAGGTAAAAGGCACGAATGGCAACTGATTTGTGGTAAGGAGCTTTAATGGAAGTTGCTTTTTGAAGAACCCAAACTAAAAAGGTTTGTAGATGTGGATCTTGGCTTATTAATAAATCAATCCGTTGTTTCATTAGTAGTAGCAGAGCATCGGCTTCAAGCAATATGCTTGCTACAAGTAAAAAGACTTCACGATACCGCTTTTGGGTAATGTGGACAGCTAAATTCTTTAACGCTGTGTGTGGCTGAGTCGTGGAGCTAGTAATTTGCCTAGCGGTGAAATATCCCTGAAACGTCAGGTGCGAAAACGAGTAAATTCCCCTGGCTCTTTCTACCAGTAAACCATGTTGAGCTTCGATAGATTTCAACACCGATTCGCTATCCAGATGTGGGGCTTCATCGTCTTTGTTTGCCCCTGGTAGGTTACGAATGTAGTTTATGATATGTTGCTCAACGACAGACTGTTTGAAAAAGTAGTCACTCCGTTCAAAGGTTTGAAAGGCCAGGTAACTGAGCAAGTCTTCCTTACAGTTAAGGGAAAGTTTTTTGTAAGTTTTACCACGCTTAATTTCGCGATCAGCGTCCCATTTCTTTAACAGAAGCCTGGTTCCTTCCTTGTATAAATCTGTACGATTAGATAGAAAATCGTCTCTTTCCTCAAAAAACAAGCACAATAGAGTCAGTAAAAGAGGGTTTGTTGCAATTTCTTGAAGTTGCTTGTTCTCCTTCAACCGTTGAATAAAGTTCCAAGGCTTGTCAAAGGCACCCCTTGTCTCAAACCACCTTTTCGAAAATTCAATAATTTGCTTGTCGTTGAAGTCAGCAATTTCTACATCGGTAAATTTCTCAAATGTATATTCCCACGCGGCAATACGACAGGACATGACAAACTGACAGTTCCGGTATTGATTAGTGAACCCTTAATCGTTTGTAAAATTCGGTCTTGATCTTCTTCCTGTACTTCATCCAGGCCATCTAGCAACACTAGACTTCTGCCTTGCCGAAGCACCTCAGTGACAGCATGTGCTTTTTTTATGCCGCATGACCGCCACTGGTTAGTGATGTAAGCTTTTAAGTCTGGTTGTCCGGGTGCTTCGGCAAATTCCTTGAGGGTTACAAATACAGGTATCCGATGAGATTGAAATTCCCCATGATTGCATAGGGTTGCTAGCCGCTTCATAAAAGTGGTTTTGCCTGCCCCTGGCTTACCCAGAATCATCAGCTTGTCGTAGCGTTCTACGGCTTCCAGTCCTGGCACTCGTTCATGGTGAATTTGCCCCAGCTGAAAGCGGTCAAAGTTATCCAGGTCGCAGTCTTGCAGCAGTTCATCCAGACCCAGCCTTCTTCGTCCAGAGAGCTTTTCCAAAATGTTGACGCTGGTGTAAATGTCGCCAATGCCAATGGGCTGCTCCATATCCAGCACCCGCATAGTGCCGCAGCGGTGGTGAATATCGTCGTAGACTTTCTGGCGAATGTGCTGCACTAAGGCATCAATATCGGTTTCGGGTTGGGTGAGTTCAGGATCAACTTCAGCAGCTTTGAGTCCAGCAACCTCCTCCCAATTTAGCTCCAGGGTTTTGCAAAAACTGACAAATAGCTTTTTGCTGACAGACTTACCCGAGCAGAATTTAACCGCTGGCTGACGGCTGCAATCACATTCCTTAGCCAGATCATCTCGGCTCCATTCCTTCTCTGTCAGGGCTCGATTAATTTGTTCAATACCGTCCGGGGTTGCGGTTAGCGATCGCGCTGCCATGCCTTTCTCCATCGCCTGCTCACAATTTTACTCAACCTCAGAAAGGTCGAGCGGTAGGGGCGAAGCATTCGGCCCATCGCTTGAGGGTAACGCCAAATTCTCGACCGAATGCTTCGCCCCTACAACCAAACTCATCGAATTAATCGCGGAGTTCAAACAACGTCCTATGAAAACCCCTTCGACTTTCAACCTCACCGTCGCTGCCGTTCTGTCTCTCACCATTATCTCTGGTGGCACCGCAACTCACCTGGGCAGTCAGCCCGAACTGACCGAGCAGCAGGATCGTCTTTTTGACGGGGCGTTAACCACCTGGTCTTTAGGCACTGCATCTCTATTTGGTCTGCTAGCTAGCCGTTCTGACGATAAAGACGAGCGAGATGGGCAACAGTAAATCAGGTCAGGGCGTACGGTCGTGCGCCCCATACAAACCTCTTGCTGCGGGGTTGCGGCAAGAGGTTCCATGCCCTCTAACCATGTCCGCATGACCCCCAATGATTTTCCATTGGTAAGGAACGACTGGTCGGTGTTACGGAAGAATTTTCAGGTGGTACAGAACCATTTTCAGACAGTTCCCAACGATTCCCGCCTGCCTCTGAAGAGATCCCGCCTGATCCCGAACACTTCCCGTATGTCGCTGAACGACTCCCGAGTGCCGCCCAACGATTCCCGCCTGTCCCTGAACACTTCCCGGGTGGCTTTCAACCATTTTTCAGGAGCACAGCGTGTCTACGATGCCAAATTTGACGCTGTAGATGCCAGGTTTGCGGAAGTTGACGCCATCCTGCGGCATCTCACGGGAATGGATAATCCGGAAAAGTGAGAGTAAGCCTGAGAACCATCCACGGCAGCGGCAGGGTGACCTACCCTCGATAGCCAAAGCCCGATGGACCTTGCCAAAGCCCTGGGCTTTGAGCGCCACACCCGAATTACTGCTTGTCTTCTCTAAAGTTTTGAGTTGTCACTAAGTTTTCCTTAAGTCCTGTCTTAACCTCCTAATCTTCGCTGGTTTAAACCGGGCTCAACTGCGAAAATAAGCTCAATCAATCCACCAAGGAGCAACCACCATGCAACTCTCTTTTCTCGGCAAAGCCTATACCACCTCCACTCCCAACGTCGAAGTCACTGAAACGCACAAAACCCTCTCTTTCCTAGGCCAAAAATCCCAAGTTACCCAGCGGAGCATTGCTCAGCGGCAGCCTTTAGGAGAAGAGCTGACCTTTATGGGTCGTCGCTATACCCGCTAAATGTGGAGTCCTTAACTTAGCGCTTTAGGGACAGAAATCTAAACCCATCCAGAACTTTTGTTCAGACCAACGGCCGTTTTGTCCTGACGAAGTTCTAACCATTGAAAGTTCATTGATTTGCAATTCTTAGCTTTGGAGCCCATGCCATGTCATTACCTTCATCGACCCAGAAATTCACCCGTGCCCAGCGTCAGCAAGCTATTCAGATGCAGATGCTGAAAAATCGAAATCTCCTGTGTTCCACCGATGAACCGCAGCGACGCTCTGAGCATCCCCAGATTTTGTAAGAGGAATCTAGTGCTGTGTCAAGGTTAAAAAATTGGGTGTCCGTAGCGTGGGTCAAACGGAGTGCGACCCATGTGAGCTTACGGAGCCGTGGGTTTTCTCCTAACGGAGACGTTTCGCGAAGGTAAATTCGACACCACGCTAGGAACCCTAAAACTCAGTCTTGACGCTGCACTGGCTCAAAAATTCCATGCAACCCGGATGGGGTAGAGCTTCGTTACTGCATGTTTGAACCTGAGAAACCCATGGATAGTCCAACAAATCTTGAGGGCAGGGGATAGATTGAGCCTCGCCAGGCAAGAAAATGCTGTCACCCACTTTTCTCAACCGGGACAGGTTAGAGTACTCCCAGAAAGTAATTATCCAGTAATCACTTAAGATGTTTCGACTCCGCTTCGCTTCGTTGCTCTTCCAGAGCCGCTAACGCGAACAACATGACCGGCTGTGTCATTCCGACCAACGGGAGGAATCTCGGTTGGATAACTTTTAAGTTGGATTACTCTTATTGCTATTAAGCTTCGGTCTTCGAGAAGAACTTCAGCCAGCTAATGGCCTGGACCATGGGGAATTGCCTCTATTCATTGTTTCAATTGTAGGGATTGCATCAAAATACTGGCGGACTGAGTAACTGCCTCCCAATGGCTAGTCACTACAGCCGCTTTGGGAAACAAACTACTCGATAAGCCCACTCCCATTGCGCCCGCATGGACAAGTTCGGCTGCATTATCCAGGGTAACCCCTCCCGTGGGCAGCAATGGAATGTAGCCTAGCGGACCCTGTAAGCTACGAATGTAACCTGCCCCACCCATGTTGCTGATGGGAAATACTTTGACGGCGGTTGCTCCGACCTGCCAAGCTGTCATTATTTCATTGGGAGTCAGGGCCCCGGGCACTACGGCAACCTCATGTTTTTGGCAAAACTGGATGATGTTCGGGTCAGTGTGGGGAGAAACGCAGAAGGTCGCTCCAGCCGCGATCGCATCCCTCGCATCCTCCACAGATAAAACAGTCCCTACCCCGATGCAGCATTCCGGCAACTCCTGCCGCAAATGACTGACCAACGTCTTCGGTTCGGTGCTGTTCCAAGTGACCTCAATCAGCCGCATCCCTCCTGCTGCGACGGCTTTAGCCATGGCCATGCCCTGGTTCACATTGGGCGCGCGAATGACCGCAATCGCGCGCTGCTGCTGAACCAGAGATAACCAGGCATCGGGGGGCATAGGCTTAAGGAAATTACCCAAAAATGAAAACCACAAAAAAGAGACGCCCATGGGACGTCTCTTTTCATCATGTTTCAGCTTAGCTCAGGAACGAGAATGCCTAGACGATGGTGGCCATCCGCACTTCGTTAGTCGCCAGCAGCTGTTGTAGCTCGTCAGCATCAACCGTTTCCTTGTCTACCAGCATTTCGGCCAGCTTGTCGAGGATATGGCGATTGCCGGTGAGCACTTCCTTCGCCCGCTTGTAGGCTTCATCCACCAGGCTGCGTACTTCGGCGTCAATGGTGGCTGCAGTTTCTTCGGAGAAGTCCCGCTCAGAGGCAATGTCACGACCCAGGAACATGTTCCCCTGGGGACGACCGAGGGCGACGGGGCCGAGCCGGTCGCTCATGCCGAAGCGGGTCACCATCTGGCGAGCCACCCGAGCGACCTGCTGCAGGTCATTGGATGCACCCGTAGTGACTTCCTCTGCACCGAAGATGATTTCTTCGGCGATGCGACCACCCAGGGCAACGGCCATCTGGTTCTGCAGGTAAGAGCGGGAATAGAGACCTGATTCCAAACGCTCTTCGCTGGGGGTGAACCAGGTCAAACCACCGGCACGACCCCGGGGGATGATGCTGATCTTCTGCACCGGGTCATAGTCGGGCATGAGAGCACCCACCAGGGCGTGGCCAGCTTCGTGGTAAGCCACCAGTTCCTTGCGCTTCTCGCTCATAACGCGGTCTTTCTTCTCGGGACCGGCCAGGACGCGGTCGATGGCGTCATTCACCTCATCCATAGAGATTTCGGTGAGGTTGCGGCGCGCCGCCAGAATGGCGGCTTCGTTCAGCAGGTTAGACAGGTCGGCACCGGTAAAGCCGGGAGTCCGACGAGCAATCTTCTGCATGTCCACATCCTTGCCAAAGGTCTTGCCCCGACCGTGGACGTTGAGAATTTCCAACCGACCAGCGTAGTCGGGCCGATCAACCACCACCTGACGGTCGAAACGTCCGGGACGCAGCAGGGCCGCATCCAGCACGTCAGGGCGGTTGGTGGCAGCGATGATGATGATGCCGGTGTTGCCCTCGAAACCATCCATCTCGGTGAGCAACTGGTTCAGGGTTTGCTCCCGCTCATCGTTGCCGCCGCCGAGACCGGCACCCCGCTGACGACCCACGGCGTCAATCTCGTCGATGAACACGATACAGGGGGCGTTGGCCTTGGCCTGCTCGAACAGGTCACGGACGCGGGAGGCACCCACCCCCACAAACATTTCCACAAACTCAGAACCGGAGATAGAGAAGAAGGGCACCCCGGCTTCCCCAGCAACGGCTTTAGCCAGAAGGGTTTTACCAGTTCCGGGAGGACCGACCAGCAGCACACCCTTGGGAATTTTGGCCCCCACCGCAGTGAAGCGGTCGGCGTTCTTCAGGAAATCCACCACCTCGGTAAGTTCCAGCTTGGCCTGCTCGATTCCGGCCACATCACCGAAGGTGACCTGGGTCTGGGGCTCCATCTGGACCCGAGCTTTAGACTTACCGAAGTTCATGGCCTGACTGCCAGGGCCATTCTGGGCCCGCCTGAGCACAAAGAACAGTACCACCAGCAGCAGAATCGGAATCAGCAGGGTGCTGAGAGCCCGCACGAGCACGCTGTCGTCGTTTTGGGGCAGCACCACGATGTCGACGTCGTTCTGCTCCAGGGTGCTGACCAGTTCGGGGTCATTGGGCAGGTTAACAATGATCTGACCGTTGCCAGCGGGGTCAGTAAACCGGGCCCGAGAGCGATCAGAGCTGATGCTGACCCGCTCGATTTGATTGTTCTGAATCGCATCCAAAAATTTGCTGTAGCGCCAGGTCTGGGTTTCAGTGCCCGACCCGTCGAAAATGGCTGTTGCCAGCGCAATCACAACCAGGACCAGCAAGGCGTACAGTCCTGCATTTCTCCACCGTTTGTTCACCGGGGTAATGCCTCCACTAACTTCAAAAATGAGGGTTCTTGTTCAAACACGCTTGCTTAAACAGAAGTTGATAAAGCCGTTTGCTTAGAAGATATATGAACTAATGTTAACGTTATCTCCGGGTTTAGGCTATGCGACGTCATCAAGAATCCGGTTGGAAACTTGAAAAGGCACGACGTAGGCCCTGTAAAGCCCTGTGGTTAGGGTTAAATTCCAGTTTACTCTGATCCTTAAGGACTGTGTGGATGGGGACGACCTGAACCACGGTGTTGGAGTAGGCCAGGGCATCGAACTGGGGGATAAGCTGTGGTGTCCACGGAACTTCCTGCAGGGCTACTCCCTGCTGCTGCAGGCTTTCCACGACCAGGGACCGGGCAAGGCCGGGAAGAATGCCCGCCTGGAGGGTAGGGGTCCACCAGGTACCATCGGCCCAGCCCCAGAGGTTGCCGGTGCTGGTTTCGAGCCAGTGGTTTTCGTTATTGATCAGGATGGCTTCTTTGGCTCCCTGGCGCTGGGCTTCCTGGAGCGCCAGCCAACAGCTCAGATAGTTGCCGGTTTTGTAGCCAGGCAGGGGACGGGTGTAGTCGGTGGAATCTGCCGTCCAGGCGATAATGCCCCGCTGCTGACGTTCCTTTAAATCCTGGGGTAAGGGGCGTCCGGTGATGAGTTCCTTGCCGTCAGGGAAACAGGTGATGCGCAGGACGGGGAATTCGGTTTTGAGGGCTGCTGCCCCCTGGCGGATGTGGGGCCAGTGGGGTTGGGGCCAGTGGAAGGTCTTGAGGGTGCGGCGGATGCGATCGCAGTGCTTCTCCCACGCGGTCAGCGGATGATCCAGATCTTCCCCGTACACCCGCAGGGTTGTAAACACCGTTGCACCATAGATTAGCCCTGGCGCATTGATTTTCAGGAATATTTGATCGCCTTCGCATCGCTTGCCATTGAACCAGTAGACCATTGCTGATGAATTGCTAAGTTTTAGCTAATGAATCGCTCAGACCTATTCCTATCCCTGCGATTGGATTTGGAATCGTAAATTTGGTCCTTGGGTAGCCTCTAATCCCCTTATGCTGGGGGGAAGCCTCTACTCTCCTGAACAGGGGAATCGGACGCCTCAAGGAGGAGGAGTATTTATGTCATCGTTGTCTGATGTTAAAGGTTTGCTGCTGGATTTGAACGGTGTCTTTTATGTCGCCAATCAAGCCTTGCCGGGAGCTATTGATACCGTCTTCAAGCTACAGTCATCCGGTAAGCCCTATCGCTTTGTCACTAACAACACGACCGAATCCATCGGCAAAATGAGCCGCAGCCTCAATTCCCTGGGGCTGGAGATTCCTCCCGAACTCATTATCAGCGCTCCCTATGCGGCTAAGAAATATCTGCAGCAAAAGCAGTACACCCGCATCTATCCCCTGTTCACGGACAACGTCAGGGAGGATTTCAAGGGGTTTACCTTCGACGAAATGAATGCCGAAGCCGTCCTCATGGGGGACATGAGCGAAGACTGGAACTATCGCATGTTGAACCGGGCCTTCAAACTGGTGATGAAGGGGGCTGAGCTGATTGCCCTCCACAAGGGAAAGTTTTGGCAGTGGGAAGCGGGGCTACAGCTGGATATCGGCGCGTTCGTCACCGGGTTGGAATACTCCACCGATACCGAGGCCACCATTATCGGCAAACCTTCACCCTCCTTTTTCGCCCTGGCCCTGCAGGAACTGGGACTGCCCGCCCAGGAAGTCGCCATGGTGGGAGACGACATTAGAGCAGATGTGGGTGGTGCCCAGGCGGTTGGGATGAAAGGCATTCTGGTGAAAACTGGCAAATATCGGGACAATTTCGCTGCTCGGTGCAACGTTACACCTGATGCCGTGATTGATTCAATTGGTGAAGTACTGTCCCTGTTCGAAAGCTGAGTTTTGAGTTTTCAGACCAAAGTTAGCTCATCATCTCATTCCCTAGCGACCTCCCTCCCGTCTACCATTTACCCATCCTGAGGGATGTCCCTCCCCTGAAGGCGACGCTAGCATCGTCAAGATGAAGTAGGGGAACGGACTATGAGTACTCCAGCAGACGGCATTTTGCCGATTTTGGGATTTGGCACCTATCAGCTCAGCGGTGACAATGCGATGGATATGGTCACCCATGCGCTGCGGGTAGGCTACCGCCACATTGACACCGCCCAGGCCTACGACAACGAGGCAGAGGTGGGGCAGGCCATTTTAGGTTCGGGACTGCCTCGCGCCCATGTGTTTTTGACCACCAAAGTCTGGCCTGACCGCTTTGGCCGCAAAGATCTGCCCAAGTCTGTGGACGAAAGCCTGAGCAAGCTGGGCACAGACTACATCGACCTGCTGTTGCTCCACTGGCCCAATCCCCGCATCCCCCTGGAAGAAACCCTGGATGCCCTGGTAGAGGTCAAACAATCCGGCAAGGTTCGCCACATTGGCCTGAGCAACTTTACGACTGATTTGATGGACCAGGCCGTTGAGATTTGCGGCAAGGACGTCCTAATCAACAACCAGGTGGAATACCACCCCTTTTTGAATCAGGAGGTCGTGATTCGCAAGGCCCACAGCCTGGGCATGTCGGTCACGGCCTATCGCCCCATTGCCAAGGGCAGAGTCTTCAAAAACGACACCCTGACCCAGATCGCCGGACATCATGATAAGTCTGCTGCTCAGGTGGCGCTGCGGTGGATTATCCAGCAGGGAATTATCGCCATCCCCCGCTCCAGCAAAGCAGACCACGTGACCGAAAATTTTGATATTTTCGACTTCGAGCTGTCTCCAAAAGAGATGGAGGCCATTAATCGCCTGCGGGGAGATAATCGGCTAGTCTCTCCCAGTAACCTGGCTCCTGAGTGGGATCGGACAGAACCTGTGTTATCTCGATGAGGGTTTTGAGTCTTCTCGGTTCTCAGCGGGGGGCAGGGTTTGGGTTTTCATGGGAGATGGAGCTAAAAGTTCTTGCCGATAAAAAGGGGGGATTGTGCCATATCCCCCCTTCTTTAGGATTGCTGTTTAGTGTCCTCTGCAGAGGCAAAGGGTTAGACTGCCGCTAATTCCTCGCTTTTTAAACCAGCTAAGTCAGAAAAGACTTCTTGTACGGCAGGGTGAACCAGTTCACCTTGGGATACGTTAAGTCCCTGGCGCAGGGAGGTATCGATCAACAGGGCATCTATACCGTCTTTAGCCAGTTTTAGCACGTAGGGCAACGTGGCGTTGTTAAGGGCTTGGGTCGCGGTCCAGGGGGTGGCACCGGGCATGTTGGGTACGCCAAAGTGCACCACGCCAGACTCTACATAGGTGGGATTGCTATGGGAGGTCGGCCGCAGGGTTTCGATGCAGCCGCCCTGGTCTACAGCCACGTCCACAATGACGGAACCGGGCTTCATGCGGGCAACCAGAGTCTTGTTAACCAGGGTGGGAGCTTTGCGACCGGGAACCAGCACTGCACCAATCAATAGATCCGCCTCAAGGACAGACGCCTCGATCTGAGCCGGAGTGCTGTAGAGCAGTTCTACCCGGGAGCCAAAGAGGGTTTCCAGATAGGCCAGGCGTTCGACATTGATATCGATGATTTGTACCTTGGCGCCCAGGCCAATGGCCATCTTGGCGGCTTCAGTACCCACTACTCCGCCCCCCAGGATGACGACGTTACCCGCCGGAACCCCGGGAATGCCGCCCAACAGTACACCCCGTCCACCCTGCTGTTTTTCCAGATAGCGGGCACCAAACTGAACGGAAAGCCGACCGGCGATGATGCTCATGGGGGTGAGCAGGGGCAGTTTGCCATCGGCGGTGGTGACGGTTTCGTAGGCGATCGCATGCATCCCACTCTCCATCAGGGCTTCGGTTAGCTCTCGCTCTGCCGCCAGGTGCAGGTAAGTAAACAGAATCAAATCCTTCCGAAAGAAGCGATACTCCGACGGCTGCGGCTCTTTGACCTTGACCACCATCTGCTGAGCCCAGGTAATCGCTGGATCAGAGACCAATGTGGCGCCAGCCTGTACATAATCCTGATCGGCAAAGCCAGAACCTACTCCAGCGCTATTTTCGATCACCACCTGATGTCCTTGTTGACAAAGGCTGCGAACCGCAGCAGGGGTCAGTCCGACCCGAAATTCTTGATCTTTAATTTCTTTAGGAAGTCCGATTTGCATAGTTACACCTATAAATACTGTGGATGTTGTTGACCTGAGTCTAAAACTCGGAAAAGTTTCCAAGGGGAAAAATAAACCGTTTTGGCCTGTCTTTCTCTACCCTAACGAAGGTCAGTAAAGAGTTATGAAGCTGACTTCCCATCTATCTATCTATCTATCTATCTATCTATCTATCTATCTATCTATCTATCTATCAGCTCAGCATCTGTTCCAGGGATAGGCAAAACCCAGGTAAGGCCATGCACAGGGCATCTTTCGTTGCCTTAACTGTATGAAGAACAGCCAAACCCTTCAAATGACAGTGATAATGTCAACCCATGAGCAGTATTGATGTATCGCGAATTAAGTTGTTTCAACTTAGGGCGTTAGTAGCCGTGGTCGATAGCGGTAGCTTCGGTAAAGCTGCCCTCGAACTGGACATGACCCAATCGGCCATCAGCTATGCCATTGGTGCCCTGGAGGATGAGCTGGGAATCGTCCTGTTTTCCCGAGGGCGCAAAGGTGCCATGCTGACACCAATTGGACTAGAGATGATTCACAATGCGCGGGAAGTCTTGCGGAATCTAGATCAACTTGTCCAGGTGGCCGACCAGTCCCGTGGTTTAGAAACAGGCCGGGTACGAGTTGCGGCGATTCGCAGTTTGGCCACCCACTGGTTGCCCCAGGTGATCGCGGTGTTTAAAGAGAAGCATCCTAAAATTGCCGTCACCATTACCCGCTGCGTCAATCACGGCAAAGTGCAGGACATGCTGGAGGGAGGCTCAGCTGACGTGGGACTGATGGACCTTTACCACCCCAAAGGCTTAGCAATTTACAACCTGTTTTCGGATCACTACCTGGCCTTCTTGCCGCCAGGAGCCCAGATTGACGTTGAACTTCCCCTCTGGCAACAGTTTCAGCGTTACCCCCTGATTCTGCCTGTTCCCCAGGACAACAGCTACACCCTGCTGCGGGAATATCTCTTCCAACTTCCCATCAAGTTGGAAGTTGCTTACGAACTGAATGAAGACTCGACTATTGTCAGTATGGTAGCCCAGGGGTTAGGCATGACAATTTTGCCTTACCTGGCGGCCATTCCTGTACCCAGTCAGGTTGTGACCTGCCCCCTGCCGCAGCCCTTGAAGCGCCCCCTGGCAGCGGTGGTGGTGGAAGATAGCTTCCATAGCCCGGCGGTCTATGCCTTTTTAGATACCCTGCCGGAAGTCCCCGCCCCGTTTGACGTTGACCCATCAAAAAGTTGACCTATCAAAATCCCATTGCCCTGCTGCCATTTCGGGGTCATTTGATACATCTGCGTAGCCCAGGTGCAGCGTTTCCTGCAAAACCGACTTTTCCTAATGACGCTCAAGAGCACCCAGAGCTCCGGTGGGGGAATCCGCCGTATGCTTCTAGGGGATCTTGGCAAGAGCCGTCTCGGCTGTCCCAGGGCAGGCAAAATGCCTGCCCTACAAAAATTGAATATGCTTCGATTCTCATTTCTCAGGAAGATTTGGCTTGCGCCCAATGACTGTGCGATGACGAGGGCTATTAAAGTCGCAAGAGGGCTGTTCAAACCCCGCTTCGCTGAAGACCTGATCTAAATTGAGTGAAAAGTACTCGTCCAGGTAGGGTTCCGTGCTCTTGAGCAGGGTGAATACAAAGGCCGGCATGTTCTGTAGCACTTCGGACTCTGGGTTCATATCCATAATTGCCAGGTGTCCGCCGGGACGAAGCAGTCGGTGAGCCTCTGCAATCAGGCCCTTCGCCCCGGCCTGAGGTAGTTCGTGGAAGACCAGGCAGACAGAAACTAAGTCATAGGCAGCAGCGGGGAGATCGGTGGCTTCGGCGGGGGCGTGGTGCCAGGTCGTAGGGGCGGGGAGTCGGGCCTCCTTGCTTCCCGGCTCCCCTGTTTTACTGCGTTCTTGCTCTCGGTATTTCGCGACAGCCAGGAAATAGGGTGATAAATCTACTCCGGTCAATCGGGCTTTGGGAAATGTAGCCTGTAACGTTTCGGTACTCATCCCGACGCCACAACCCAGATCGACGATATCCTTTGGGGCCTCCGGTAGCTTGGCCGTAAGCACATCGTGATAGCTCTGGCGCAGGCGGGCATCTCCGGCAGCTCCTGCCCCAGGCCAGATGCGGGCATGTACGGCTTTGGCCGCAACTTCTACCTCCATAGCAGGTTGCCAGCCCAGGTTGCCTTCGTCGTAGGCGTGGAAGCTGGTGGTGTAGTAGTTGGGATAGACCAGATCCGGGTTTTGAACAGATGCTAAGTCAACTTGCCAAGCAGGGGCGAAGTCTTCCCCGCTTTGGCGAGACTGCAGCTGTTGGACGGTTTCCCGCCAGGGCACTCCGATGGTTTCTGCTCGTTTCACCATCATGGTGCGGGCACGGCTTTTCGCGAATTTCCACAGGGGTTGAATGGCCAGGATTTGGTTGACCACACCAGAAAGTAGGTTGGGGGCTGGAGTCGCAGTCATTGCAGGGGTCGGACTTGGGGAATATAAATCAGCAACCTAATCCTATATCAGGGGCTGTCAGCGGCTAAAGACGACTACCAGCAAAACTTTACGTGATTGGCTGGAAAGTCTATTCAGGGCAATGAATCGTTCAGGATTCCTGATGCTGAGCTTCCATAGGCCTGACCCAGCGCTCGGTGGCATTAACCTGACCATGGGCCGGACCTGGATGTCGGCTAGGTCTCCCCCCCTCAGAGCCCCGTAAGAGAACGCTAGTTTTTTACTTCTGATGCTTTAATATAGGCCCGCCAACCACCATAGGCCGTAATGTCTTTCTGCCCTTCGCAGAGAATCGGTTCGCCAAGCACCCCAAGCACCTCTTCTCCGGTATTGAGTTTGACTTTGCCGATGCAGAGGCCGGGGGGTTCCTGGTGTAAAACCCTGATTAATCCGGCTTTGGGTACATCCCAAACTTCTAAGGCAATGGCTGTGCCCCCTGCGCTGACCCGGATCATGGCCGGGTGAACATCGTTAATTGACCAGAGGCGATAGTTAGGGGTGGTAGTGGCTTCATAGAGAAACGCTGCGCCTACATCGAGCAGGTTGCGATTCAGGGCTAAGCCTCGCATGAGAGTGCCATTTACGGCCAATTTAAGGTTTTTGGTCATCTTGTTTTCAGGGCAACCAGGGTCAAGGGTGCATCAAACCCGATTTGGTTTTCTGTTTTAGGCTGATCGTTTGCGGGCAAATATGATCCGGGGTTTTAATAGGGATTTCAAAATTAGCCACAGAGACAGGAGCTCATTGGGGGCACAACGACTTTTCCACTGGCCTGGACGACAATACAGCAGCTCAACGAGTTGCCGGTGCTGGGCCTGACTGATGGTAGAAAAGTGTACTCTAACCTGTGGATAGTCTCCCTGAGCAGCCGAACAGTGAATGATTGCACCCGGCAGGGTGATGTTTTCATCAGGCAGGGTGAGGGTTGCAGGGCTGCCCGGCGAAAGTTGCAAGCCGCTGGGTAAGGGTTGAGTCAGGGATAACTCTGCTCCCTCCTCCGAAAGCTGATGGGTAAATCCCCAGAGGTATGCTCCAGGGGCAATCTCTAGTCGAACCACATGGTGCAACGGAAACCATTCGTAACGGTTCTGCCGGGGGGCATCGAGCAAAATTAGCAGAGCAATACTGAGCATCATCAGGTTGTAGCCACTCCAGAGCCAGCTAATCCCTAACCCTTGGGCCTGCTCCACCGGATCTCCCAGGGCCGCAATGGCAGCACTTAGATTTATCCACAGGCTGATCACCGTCAGGATGAAGACCACTACCAGGGGCCAGGCTAGTGACCAGTTGAAGTGGTAATGGTCTCTTAATTCACCCTTTGGCGTAACGTTGAAGCCCTTACCAAAAGGGCGCACCATCACTTTAAATGCTGTCATCGCTAGGGGGAAGGCGAGCACCAGAGAGTAGACATCCGAAAGCAGAGCCGAACGAGATCGGTAATTTAACCAGGGAAAGACCGTGAGTTGGACCAAATGAAAGGGTACCAGGAAATACAGCAGCTCGGTACCGGTAGTCTGCAGAGGAAGAACTCCAAAAAAGGAGTAGGCCAGGGGCATCATTAAAAAGCCCACCCGGGCGATACTGGTGAACCAGTGCAGTAATCCTTCAAAGTAGGCTAGGCGCTGAATTGGTCGAAGACCGCGAATTGTAAGGGGATTAGACCGGATGAAGAAAGATTGTAAGGTGCCCTGTTCCCAACGCACCCGTTGTAGAGCATGGGCCGCAATATTTTCGGCGGCTAGGCCAGCGCTGAGCTTCTCGTTCAGGTAAACCAGTTTGTAGCCCTGGGCTGCTAATCGAATGCCGGTAAAAAAGTCTTCACTGACCGATTCGGTTACGAAACCTCCCACGGCCTCAAGGGCAGTGCGCCGCATCACAAAGGAGGTACCGGCGCAGACCACGGCCCCGGCTCCATCCCGAATCCGCTGAACCTGGCGGTAAAACACTTCCTCTTCAGGGGTTAAAACGTCTTCTAACCCCAAGTTGTAAGCAATCGGATCGGGGTTGTAGAAGCTTTGGGGAGTCTGAACCAGAGCTACATCCCGATCTTGGAAAAACCCGACAGTGCGCGTCAGAAAATTTCGGGTAGGCACAAAGTCGGCGTCAAATACGACCAGTAATTCTCCCTGAGTTTTTGGAATGGCGTGGTTCAAGTTCCCGGCCTTGGCATGCTGGTTATGGGTACGAGTGATGTACTGGCAACCTAATTCCGCCGCCAGAGCTTTGATCTCGGGTCGACGGGTATCGTCCAACAGGTAAATGGTTTTAGGGCCATACTCATCGCCTGGCAGCCCATAATGGTGCGTTTGAGGATAAACAGCGGCTCATCATAGGAAGGAATCAAGACCGCCACGGTAGGTTGGTAGAGTCCACCCAACACATCCCCGGACAGGACGTCCGCTTCTCGATGCCGATCCCGCAAACCTAGCAGGAGCAAGAGCTGAATACTGCCACTGAGTAAAATTAACAGCTCCAGAAAAAGCAGCCCCAGGCTAAAGACTCCCTCCAGGGGGGTATCTAAATTTAGAGTTGAGGTGATGCGCCAAAGAAAGTACCGCCCGGTCAGAACCACTAAAACACTGACAATTACGAATCTGGCCCACCCGGTGGGTTGAGGGCAAACCCGGGTGATAATGATGACCAGGGCTATCAGGGCCGTTCCCCACAACCAAAACCCTCGTCCAATCACCGATGGGGTCATGGCCCCATCGGGTGGGTGGTCTTGCAGATGGTTAAGGTGCTCAAACAGGGCGGAAATGGTTTCATTGCCCATGAACCAGGCAATCGAAATGGCAACCGCCAAACCAATGCTCCCGAGCATCATAAATGTCGCGAGCCGAAAATTTTGGGGTACCCGCTGCTTAAACAATACGGAGATCATGGTAGGGATACGAAAAAACAGCTTAGAGGGCGGTCGACCATCTGAAGATCACGGCTCTCTAGCCAAACAACAGGTCTAAAGAACCGCAAAAAAAGATTGCCCTTCGGGTGGGGATCTTTAAGAAAAATGGATGACTACGTATTTTTGTAACGCACTTCCTGGGTGGTGGCAGAGAAGCCTACCTGCGGAAGCCCGTTAGCCACGGTTCTAATGTCCTACCTCAACCTGAGAAAGGCCTGAGAAACTTGGAAGAAGTAGGTGAAGAATAGACAGGCCGCTGGGACGGTTTGAGATGATCGTCCGGTCTATGGGCAGCAGTGAGGCTCAAGAGGTCAACTTAGCTCTGAGTTCATCCTTAATGCGATTCAAAATAGAGGCTTCATCTAGGCTGTCTAGAATTTGCTGTACCACGGCCCTGGGACCATCAGGCCCCCAACTGGCCCCGTTAATCAGGTATGTCTTGGTGATCTGACCAATGCTGTAAGTGAAGCCTCCGGCAATGGCAGCCTGGGTTAGGGCTATGGGAATATAAGGCGCCAGGGTTAGCCCCCCAGTGGCCACCGCCGAAGCCCCTAAAACTCCCTTGAGGGAGCTTAACCCCAAAGTTACGACAAGTTCACTGAGGGATATTCCCCCCAACCCAAAGGCGAGTTGGCGTAGTAGTTTGATGGCTCCCGCCTGGGTTATCGGTAGCCCATATATCTTAGATAGAGTCAAAATTAACGTGACGTCAATGACAGCCCCGCTAAACAAGTCAGCGACGGTGATGGGGTTAAGGGCGATGGCTATGGCCTTAATCATGACCCCATTCCAGATGGTGTCGTCGGCAATGTGATCGCAAATTTGCCGCTTACGTTGCAGAATATCCTCACTGATGGACTCTGCATACATTAAGGTATTCAAGGCGATGAGTGCTTTTCCCTCCCGATGTAAAACGTCCAGGATTTTTAACTTCACATCATTTACCTGGGGGGTACCGCGAACGGTTTTGTAGGTGATCTGGCCATCGTCCTGGGGAGTGGCCCTTACCACTAGGGGGGCAGCTGCGGCCGTGATAATTTCATCCGGGGAAATCAGCCCCTGTAACCGTTCATTACTCAAGGTTTCATAGATGGTTTGCCGGTCAGCATCGGGGTACTGATCCACTTTATTAAACACCAGCACAATTGGTTTACTGGCCTCTCGCAGGGTGGTCAGGGCATCGTATTCAACTCGCGAAACATCCCCAGAAATGACAAACAGAATTAGGTCGACCTGCTCAGCGATGCGCTTGGCCAAAGTCTCCCGGGCTGTACCGCCCACCTCGTCCAGTCCCGGTGTGTCGATCAGCTCTACCTTTGAATTGCCCATGCCCTTGAGAGATACCCGTACGAGTTCGGGGGCCTCTGTCTCGACCGTTTCACGGGTTACTGACCAGGACACACTCTCCACCGTCTGGGTGACCCCATGAACCGGGCCAGTGGCAAAAATGTCTTGCCCTAAAAGGGCGTTCAGCAGGGAAGACTTGCCCCGTCCTACTAGGCCGAAAACAGCAATGTGAACCACTGTGTTTTCCAGCTTATCCATTAAGTTGGTCAAGCTTTGTAGGGCTCCCTCTAAGCCCACCCGTTCCCGTGGGCTCAGCTCAAGCCGTTGAACTAAGTCCTGAAGAGCATCCTGGGCTCGACGATAGTTCAAATCGTCCTGTAGACCCTGAAAATTACCAATAATCTGATCGAGATTTTGCTCGACCTCATCCCAAGTCGTCTTATCTGCCGGTGGCAGGGCTCGCGGGGTGGGAGATCGTGGCTCCAGATCCAACACTCGTTCGACTTCTTCCCAGTCCGATAGTTCACCCTCAGAGGAGCCATAGTTGGAAGGATGGGATGAATCGTCGGGAAAAACCATTGTGCCTAGATCCTGTCACCAACGAAGGCGTTGTTTTTAGCATAGCTAAGCTATGGCTGTTCAGGCGATGTCAGCAGTTGGGGATAACCGTCAGAGCCAGAATTTGCAGAAATTACATTGAATCAGAAATGTAATGGATGCGACAATGCAAAAGGTCGGTTTGAATCGATTCGGCAACTCGATCGCTAAATCCGGTTGGGTCAGGGTTAATAGCAAAGCGTGGTTTTAGTCATCCTATGGAGTTCAAGACACCTGGACAGCAATTAGTCTACGAGCGCATCTGGCCATGGATGCATGAATTATTCGGAGAATCACTGGTGGTCTTTGAGGATGAACCGCTGTTCATTGTCAATTTGGGGTCAGCGGTGGCCTCAACTCGGGTGGTGCCCTGGAATGCAGATGAAACTCTGATTACAACCCGGTCTTATGTCGTAACCGATATCGAAATTACCCCAGAACTGAGCTATTATCTGCTGCGGGAAAATAACGGGATTTACTTCGGGCGCTTTGCCTATGATGCTGAAAACGATATCGTCTTTGAGCATAGCCTGGTGGGAACTAGCTGTGATCGGGTAGAACTCAACCATTCTGTCAATACTGTCATCCGCATTGCCGATAGCTACGACGATGAAATTGTTGCCCGCTGGGGAGGTAAACGGGCCCTAGATCGCTGGGCTTCGTGAGGCGATCTGGATCTCCGCCCTCAAGGTTTACCCTAGAGCCCCAATGCCTGCCTGCGGGAAGCAGCTTCCGAACCATTCCGGTTCAAGTAGATAACTGTGCTCTACCAAACTGTTTTTGGGTCTTGCTAGCTTTTAGCCTGAGATGCAGTTTGAGAAATTGCATCAAGTTCCCAGAACGAGAGCAAGATGCGTTAAAACGTTCCAAAAGTTGGATGTTTTTAACGAAGTGGAGGTGCAAAGTCTACCCCTGCGTTACCCTTTCCGACCTATTTTACGGTCAATGCATAACAGTACCAATCGGGAGAAGTGGTGTGAAGCGTTATTGGTTAGTTGGGTTCATTGGTTTTCTATTGATTGCCTTAGCTGGTTTTCTTGGGCGTCCTTCCCAGGCGTCCATGCCCCTACAGCCTGTAGTAACAGTTACGGGTTTACCCAGCATTCATGATTCCATCGGAGTGGTGATGACACCCATCAAATCCTCCTCCAACCCCACAGATTTTGCCATCCCGGATACGGCTCAGCTTGCCCAGGCCACCCCTCCCCAGGTCACCGTTCTGGCTGATCCCACCAACTACGGCGATCGATATCTGACGGATATCAACGGCCAGGTGTTGCGCCATGAATTTATTGCTGTACTCCACGAGACGGTAGGTTCAGCCCAAAGCGCCATTAATCTCTTTCGCACTCCCCATCCGAGGGATGAAGATCAGGTGAGTTATCACACCTTGATTGGCCGTGACGGTACTATCTACTACATCGTGCCTCCCGAGAAGCGGGCTTACGGAGCGGGTAACTCGGTTTTCAATGGTCCTAATGGTCCTGAAACGGTGCGTACCCATCCCACCCTGCCCCCATCGGTGAATAATTTTGCCTACCATGTCTCCCTTGAAACCCCTGGGGATGGCTTTAACAATCGCCGCAGTCACAGTGGCTATACCCAGGCCCAGTATGACTCTTTAGCCTGGCTTATGGCCCACACTGTGATTCCCGACAGTCGTATTACGACCCATCAAGCGGTGGACCGTTCCGGCAGCCGTATGGACCCGCGCAGCTTCGACCACCAACGGTTCTTATCAAGTCTCAACCGCTATGGCAATCGTGCCGTAGGGCCAGATTCCCCAGTTGGGGCGTCCAGTTAATGGGGAACTAAAACAGCCTATCTTTGTCCCTGGAGGGGGCGTTAGCCGCTCCTAGAATCCATTGCTGTAGCGTTCTTCCGCCCAGGGCTCGCCCCGTTTGTGGTAGCCATTTCGTTCCCAAAAGCCAAGGTCTTGCTGGGCCATAAATTCTAAGCCGTTAATCCATTTGGCGCTTTTCCAGGCGTATAAGTGGGGAACGACCACCCGCATTGGTCCACCGTGCTCTGCCGGTAAAGGTTCCCCATATAAGGTGTGGGCAAAAAAGTTTTCAGAACGGACAAAGTCTTCCAGAGACAGGTTAGTGGTGTACCCCCCGTAGCAGTGGAACATAACGTGGGCTGCGTTGGCATCTATCTGAATTTCTTCCATCAGGTCGGTGACCCGAATGCCCTGCCATTTCACGTCTAATTTCGACCAGGTCGTCACGCAGTGAAAATCAGCAGTAAATTCAGTTTGTGGCAAAGCCATCATGTCGGCCCAGGAGAAAATCTTGGCTTGAGCAAGCCCTGTAATATCTAGGGCCCACTCCGCTTTAGATACCTGGGGGGTATCCCCATAGGTTAATACCGGGAACCCTTTCGCTAAATGCTGTCCAGGGGGAACCCGGTCTTTCAGTTCGGGGCCTGGTTTTTCAAAGAATTTTCCCACGGTGCTAGCCTCGGAGTATTTCAAGATGAACTCCTGTATAGGATAGCCAAATCCTGATTTATTCCACCTGACGCTGGTGGGTAGAGTCAGAGTCGATGTAACAGTAGAGCCATGAAGGAATAGGGTGTACTGTTACTTCTATCTTTCTGCCAGAGCACTGATTTAAAGCGTCGGCATGGACAGTATCCTAATCGGCTTCACGCCAAAAAAGCCTGGGGGAAACCCCCAGACTTTTGACTGACGATGGGTTGATCGAACGGAAAAGTTTAATCAATCACACTTGTCGACAGGGTCGGCGCATCTGCCAGTTGAATCGCGGGAACATTCAGAATTTTCGAATAGATGGCGACGGGCTCTTCAGCAACCAACAGGGTGTTCTGGATGCGGCTAGCAACTTCAACCGTTTTCATGTCGTATACCTGGGTGGCCAGTTTCGGATAAAGGCCGATGCCAATGATAGGGACGAGCAGGCAGAAAGCCACAAAAGCTTCCCTGGGGCGAATGTCTAACATGGCAGGAATTTTGCTGATAACTTCCCCAGAATCCCCGTAGAAGACGCGGCGCAGCATCGAAAGCAAATAAATGGGAGATAGAACAACCCCAATAGCCGCTGCTGCAATGATGATGGTCTTAAAGGTCAGACTGTAAGCATCACTGGTCGCCATACCCAGGAAGACTGCAATCTCACTAACAAAGCCACTCATACCCGGTAAAGCCAGGGAAGCCATGGAAGCAGCGGTGAAGAAAGCAAAGGTAGCTGGCATCTTGCGAGCCATGCCTCCCATAACACTCATATCCAGAGTATGGGTGCGTTCGTAGGCGACGCCGGACAGGAAGAACATGACAGCCGCGATTAATCCGTGGGAGATCATCTGCAGCATTGCACCACTCATACCCAGGTCGGTGAAGGCAGCACAACCGATCAAGACAAAACCCATGTGAGCAACCGAAGAGTAAGCCATACGGCGCTTCAGATTGTCCTGGGCGAAGGCTGTCAAAGATGCGTAAATAATATTAACAACACCCAATATGACTAAAGCAGGGGCGAAGTAAAGATGAGCATCTGGCAGCATCTCAATATTCATGCGAATGAGGCCGTAGCCAGCCATTTTCAGGAGTACGCCAGCCAAAATCATAGACACAGCTGCAGGTGCTTCACTGTGAGCATCCGGTAGCCAAGTGTGAAGGGGAAATATTGGCAGCTTGACCGCGAAAGCAACCAGGAAGGCGCTATAGACAGCCAGCTGGAAGGGAAGGGTGTAATCTTTTTGGGCTAACTCGGTCAGATTGAAGGTGACCGTATCACCGTAGAAGGCCATGGCCAGAGCGGCAATCAGGATAAAGATTGACCCGATAGCGGTGTAGAGAATGAACTTAGTGGCCGCATACAGGCGCTTCTGACCTCCCCAAATGGCAATTAGCAGGTATACAGGCACCAGCTCCAGTTCCCACATGAAGAAGAACATAAGCAAATCCTGGGCCAGAAAAACTCCAACCTGGGCGCTGTATACAATCAGCAAAAGGCTGAAATAAAGCCGGGGGCGCTTCGTAATATTCCAAGAAGCCAAAATAGCCAGAGTGGTGACCAGACCGCTCAACACTACCAGAGGCATAGCCAACCCGTCGGCAGCCAAAGACCAGGTCAGACCCACTGGAGCTACCCAGGTATAGCTTTCGACCAGTTGTAGACCTGATTGGTGCAGATCGTAAAAATTCGCAAAAGTATAGAGGATTAAAGAGAATTCAATAAAGCCAATACCTAGTGCGTACCACCTTAGGGTTTGACCATTGCGGTCCGGTAAGAAGGGCATCGGGACCACAGCCAGCAGCGGAAACAGGACTAGGGTCGTCAGCCACGGAAATTGTTCGGTTAGCATCACAATTCGCGTGAGTATTACTACTAAAACAGCAAGCGCATGGTACGTTCCGGTTCATTCGGTTTGCCTGAGCCACAATATGTAGCGTTCAGGTGCATGTGCTGTTCGCAGCGGCCTACCCTGAGGGGGATGGGTCGGAGGACTCCAGCTTGAAAGGTCGCTAACCCGGAGGGATACGACTAATGGATTAAACCGGACTGCATAGTTGATAGAGAAAAATACCTATCTCCTGCGCCCGCCTACAGTATAGGAAACTTAATAAACAATTGATAAGCTAATTTGTCTAAGAATTTCAAAATGTTGATATCAGTGAGGCTGATATAAAGGCTCTGCAAGCTTTTGGGGCTTCGTCCCTATTTCATTTAATTAAAGTGACGACTCACATTTACGTTAATCAATGTATCCTGTGCGTTAAGTTTTGTGTCTTTTGGCTGTATGCCTTGATATGTCGCTGGTTGGAGCCTTCTGCCTATAGTGGCACCGGGAGAGGAACCCGGTTTACCGTGTCGGTTTTTCAAAAGACTAGAAGACCTCTGTTCCCAAGCTGCTCAGCTTTAAGGTATGGGTAGTAACCGTTTGGCCTGCGTTACTCCAGGCGGTTTGCATAGCATGGGCTACTGTCGTTGCTGTGAATTCTGGGGCGAGGGCCAGTAAGGTAGGACCTGCCCCGCTGATCACTAAGCCATAGGCCCCGGCTTCCAAAGCAGCTGCTGCAACGGTGTTGTACCCGGGAATTAATGTTTTCCGGTAGGGCTGATGGATGCGATCTCCTAGGGCTACCTTGAGCCAGTCACCGTTTCCTGTCGACAGGCCTCGCTGCAGCAAGCCCAGGTGGGCGGTGTTGAAGATAGCGTCGGCTCTGCTGTAGGTGGCAGGAAGTACCCGGCGAGCCGTTTCAGTGGCAAGCTCAAAGTTTGGGATCCCGACCACTGGAATGACGCTCGGATGCCAGGGAATATCGCAGAGGGTCCACCCCCTGCCATTATCCATGACGGCAAGTTGGCACCCCCCCAGGAGGGCGGGCACAACATTGTCTGGGTGACCTTCGATGGTAACAGCCATCTCTACCAACGCGGATTGACTTAAGGGCTGTTCAGTCAGGCAATTGGCTCCCACCAATCCACCGACGATGGCAGTAGAAGAGCTACCCAATCCCCGAGCCAGTGGAACTCCCAGATCAATTTCAATCGTCACCGCAGGAACCGGGCGCTGAATATGGTGAAAAAGGTGGGAAAAGGCTTTGTAGACCAGGTTGTTGGATCCCGTTGAGACGCGGGTGGCTTCCGATCCCTTGACCTGAATGGTGAGTTCACCGGGTTTGCCCTCGGTGGTCCTGAAATGAAATTGGTTGTAAAGGGTCAGGGCAGCGCCTAAACAATCAAATCCTGGTCCGATATTGGCGGTGGTGGCTGGGACTTTGACTGTAACCGTTGAAGTGGCCATGGCGGGTTCCAAAGCAGCGATGTGGATACTATCACTTTTCCTGGAACCTCTGTCACACTAATTAAGGTGAAGCGTTGAGGTGATGAGATGGTGAAGCAATCTATGCTTTGGCGTTGCCTGGCTCTAGGGGTTATCAGTGGCATCAGTTGGGGCTCCATGCCGCATCCTGCCGTTTGGGCACAGGATGCAGTGAATCCCGCTGTTTTAGAATCCCCTGAATCTACCACCCAAACATCCCAAACCGGAGAGCTCGCGCTGCCTTTCACCGATGTGTCGCCCGACCACTGGGCCTACCAGGCCTTGTTAAACCTGGCAGGTACCTATGGTTGTGTGCGGGGGTATCCAGATGGCACCTTCCGGGGCGAAGCCCCGGTCACCCGCTACGAGTTTGCTGCCGGGCTGGATAGCTGCCTAGGGGCAGTATTGGGCCTGATAGAACAGCAGCAAGGAACCCAACAGCGAGAAGTGGATGCTCTAATCGATGCCATGGAGCAGTCCTTGGAAGAGCTACGTCAGTTGGAACAAGAAGTTGGCAATTAAAAGTCGGAGCGTTCTGAGATCGCCTGCACGATCCGCTCAACCACCTCAGAAACGGGCAGTGCTCCCAACTCTCCCTGGGCCCGGGTGCGAATATTTAGGCTTTCCTGCTCAATTTCTTTCGCACCCACAACGGCCATGATGGGAATTTTTGCCTTTTCGGCATTGCGGATCATCTTGCCCAGGCGATCCCCGCTGGCATCAACTTCGGCTCTCACCCCCTGGCTGATGAGTTTATCCACCACCTGTTGGGCGAACCCGACCTGTTCACCCGTAACGGGTAAAATTCGCATTTGAACGGGGGCGAGCCACAAAGGGAAATCTCCGGCATATTCTTCGATCAGAATACCAATCAGACGCTCTAGGGAACCGAAAGGGGCTCGGTGAATCATGACCGGCCTTTGCCGTGAGCCATCCTCAGCGACGTATTCCAGCTCAAACCGTTCGGGCAGGTTGTAGTCAACCTGTACGGTGCCTAACTGCCACTCCCGGTCCAGGGCATCTCGGACAATAAAGTCCAGCTTAGGACCATAAAAGGCGGCCTCGCCAATCCCCTCAAAATGGTTCATGCCTAAGGTTTCTACCGCCCGGCGAATGGCGGCTTCAGCCTTATCCCAGGCAGCCTCTGAACCGATATATTTATCGGAGTTGGGATCACGGAAGCTGAGTCTGGCCTGGAAAGATTTATCCAGCTTTAAAGCCCTCAAGGTGGTTTGGATCAAATCGACCACCTTAAGAAATTCGTCATCCAGCTGCTCTGGGGTGACAAACAGGTGGGCGTCATCCTGGGTAAAGCCGCGTACGCGGGTTAAACCGCCCAGCTCACCGGACTGCTCGTAACGGTAAACGGTACCAAATTCTGCCAAACGCAGGGGCAGTTCCCGGTAAGACCGCAACGTTGATTTATAGATTTGAATGTGGAAAGGACAGTTCATGGCTTTTAGCACAAAGCCTTCGTCCTCCTCTTGTCCCATCATGGGGAAAAGGTCGTCTTTATACTTCTGCCAGTGTCCGGACGTCTTGAAGAGATCCACGCGACCGATATGGGGAGTAATGACGGGCTGATAGCCTCGCTTGACCTGCTCCTGCTTCAGGAAATTCTCCAGAGTTTCCCGCAAGATAGTGCCTTTAGGAGTCCAGAGGGGCAAGCCCGGACCAACTTCGTCAGAGAATATAAAGAGGCCAAGATCCTTGCCCAGTTTCCGGTGGTCCCGTCGCTTGGCTTCTTCCCGTCGGCGCTTGTACTCCTGCAGTTGCTCTGGGGTTTCCCAAGCTGTGCCGTAAATACGCTGCAGCTGGGCACGGGTTTCATCACCCCGCCAGTAAGCTCCCGCAACGCTCTCCAGATCAAAGGCCTTAGGATGCAAATCGGCGGTGGTGGCAACGTGGGGACCGGCACAGAGGTCCCACCATTCTTCGCCCAAATGATAGAGAGTAATAGGATCTTCAAGATCCTGCAGAATCTCAAGCTTGTAGGGTTCTCCTAAGGCTGTAATACGGCGTTCCGCCTCTTCTCGACTGACGGTTTCTTGAACTACAGGTAACCCTTGTTTGATGATCTTGATCATCTCTTTCTTAATGGCCTTGAGATCCTGCTCAGTGAAGGGTTCAGGATTATCAAAGTCGTAGTAGAAGCCGTAATCAATCCAAGGCCCAATGGTAACCTGCGCCTTCGGAAACAACTTTTGCACCGCCATGGCCATTACATGGGAAAAGGTGTGGCGAATCCGTTTCAAGTTTTCAGACTCGCCAGTGCGAGGTAAAACTACGGACTGATTGGCCTGCTGGTCAGAGATAGCAGATTGAGCCATAGGTCGAAACGTTGAAAGCCTTGATGAGTACTGCCACCAGTTTAGCGAGGATTGGTTCATGGTTGACGGTGGCGCTAGGAGTACGGTTATCTTCCTCAAAGATTGGGTATACCGAACTTCCACCGCTGAGGATATTTAGATTAGGATGTTGTCCATGGCTAGATTTAATAGTTTGAGGTAGATTTGCTGTTACCTGAGAGCATCAGAGGCAAGTCGCGATTATTAATAACTCGGCTGTTAAATCGGCTTCAGCATTCATAGGTATTTGTAATAACTTGTGCATCTGTGTGGCTTCATGCCCCTCCTATGTTATGCTGAGTTGCTGAAATTTGAATTTGGTTGTTACAAGTTTCAAGTCTGTTTCGACCAGGTTTAGAACTGTTTCTTTTGAAGATTTTTTACTAACGCAATATGACTGAAACAATCGCAAAGTCAGCGGTCGTTCATCCCATGGTGAAATTACAGCGACAGGTAGAGTCGTTGGTCCATAAGTCTCGTGTGGTGAAGCCCTCTGACCCCCTTTGGAAAATCGCCTTCTTGTTCGGTGATGATTGGCCCCACTGGCGCAAAGAGTTGCAAGATTTTGAATTTGCTATGCAAGATCCCATCGCAGACTTATTGGCGGTTCAGTCTTGGGAAGAGGATTGATATTGCTTGACAGTGACATGTCGTTAGTTGGCTAAGTTCGTCCGTTCTGAGTCTGCCGGGGTTGGTATATCAGACCGGTATAGCGCTGCGAACGCGTTAAACGGACTGTGCGGTCGGCAGAGCTTAAATATTTAGTGGGCCTTTTCAGAACCTGTCCTGTGTACTAGCGGGGCAGGTTCTGCATGTCTGGACGGAGTTTAAGGCGAGTCATAATTGCCGTAATGTTATCGTGACCGTTTTTTTCATTGGCTAGGTCGATGAGAGCTGCCAAACCATTTTCAAGATTTTTTTTCGCGCTTAGCAAGGGAGCAATATGACTATCTGCATAACGTTCTAATAGGCTGTTGTCACTGAGGCCATCAGAACAGAGTAAGAACAGGGTGTCTTGGGTAATGTCGTAGTAGTTTATGGTAGGTTTAACCTCGCTCCGATGGCGAGGGCCTAAGGCCTGGGTGAGCTGATAGGCATCGGGACGGGCATAGGCGGTAGCTGGTTCAATACCCCGATTAATTTCTCGTTGCCCCACTTCGTGGTCAAGGGTTAATTGCTGCAATTCCCTTCTTTTGCAGTAGCTATATAGCCGACTGTCCCCTACATGGACAACCGCTGCCCGCAGGTCTTGGATCAGTAACATGACTAGAGTTGTGCCCATTCTGCCCAGGCCAGAGGAGGCGTTGGCCTGGTTAAGGTCATATATCGCTTGATTTGCTGTTAATACGGCCTTAGCCAGGGTACTTTGATCGGGCAGGTCTTGGTGCCAATGTTGGGCAAAAAACTCTTTGATGGTTTTGACGGCGAGTTGACTGGCAATTTCCCCGGAAGCATGCCCCCCCATGCCATCACAGACGATATATAATCCCTTAGAGTTAAGGGTAAAACCGTTTGGGCTATCTTCCTTAACGGAGTTGGTGTAGGCAAAAAAACAGTCTTCGTTGTGGTTACGCTGTATTCCTACATGGGTTTGCCCAGCCTCATCGAGCTGGGCTAATTTCATTGGCAGAACCATCGTTGGCATTTCCGGTGGTTCGAACTGACTGTCGTTTGGCACGGGGGATAAGGTCGGGTCGGGTTGAGGATTGGCGGTCTGACTCAGGTCAGCTGCGGTCAGAGTTAGTTGGTCGCCGACCAAGGCTGGGGGAAGTTCCTGTCCCAATTCGGGCTTTTTAGGGGAAGGAGACTCTGGGGATGGCGGATGCGGGGCAGATTTCATTGCCCCATCGCGGGCGACGAAGTCAGGTACCTTTGAGATCGGGGTTGCGGCAGGGGTCACCCGCTGCTCGGCTAAGTTAGCCAGAGTTTCCTTGAGGGCATGGGTGGTGGTGATTTCCCCCTGGGCCAGGGCATCGGCCACCTGAACTAGACCGGACTTGAAAGGTGGCTTTTCGACCATCCTCAGAAACTTCTGCCAGCAAAAGCCGAGGTGTTTTAGCGTTACTGTTTTAGGCGGAGACCCTGAATTAAGCTGGGAAAGGCATAGCACATCATGGGTGTTGGTTACGAATTGATTCATCTGCAAGAGGGTTTCCTCTTGTCGCCAGGGAACTAAGGCTTCCCATAGAAGAACAATCTCAAATAACCACTGGATTTGCTTTAAAACACTATCTGGTCCTTGATGCCAACGCTGTTTCAGGGGAGTCCAGTGGGTGCGGTCCTCGATTAACAAAGCGGCATAACTGTCAGTATTGTAAGCATGATGAATTTCGGGCACCGCCGGAAAATGGTCAACCTGTAGCGCCAGGTAGGGAAAAGCCTGGATGGGAAGCTGCTCAGCTAGGTGCGATTTCTGATGATCCAGATCTGGATTCTCGAGCCATTGAGCTTGCAAATCTTTGAGAGGAGAAGCGGCGTTGGGATGGCAGTCTACCACTTGCGCGGCCAACGGGTTTGACGGAAGCAGAGTAGCGCCGACATCGGTGAGACGGTACCGCTGATTGTCACCAAGGACTGGACCTATGGCTACAGGGGTCTGAAGGTTTTGGTGGGGTAGAAAAATGGCATACCAAGTCTGCAGAGCCTCACCACATTGCTGACACACCTTTGGTTTCCCAGTGTTCTTCAATTGGCAGAAGGGGCAAGTTAGCATCCTTAAACGATGGTCCCAAATTAGGCCAATGATCGGCGTTACCGAGTACGAAGAGGGAATGGTTATAGGACCATCATACGTATGTGCGATGGCCTTAGAGGCAATCTCTTATACCTGTTTAAGGGAAAAGGCATACCATACTCATTCCATCAGTAATCAGATTGCCCAAAGCAGACCCTGTTACTCTAATTTCTCAAGAAAAGTATTTGATGGCACGGTCTGGGTAGATGCGTTAACTCACTTTAGCTCTTTAACAGGCGTTGACGTTCTGCTGGTGTTGCATGACGCCACTGGCCAGGGTTCAGATTGTTTAGGCTGAGCGGGCCTAAGGCAACTCTAACCAATCGTAGCGTGGGATGGCCGACGGCCGCAGTCATCCGTCTCACCTGTCGATTTTTGCCTTCCTTCAGGGTGATGGCTAACCAGGCCGTGGGAATCGTTTTTCGGTAGCGAATAGGCGGTTGTCTTGGGGGTAATGAAATGGCATCAGGGAGAATTTGTACCTGACAGGGCAGAGTTTGATAGCCCTGAATCGTAACGCCCTGACAGAGTTGCTCCATAGCTTCAGGACTGGGGATGCGTTCCACCTGAACCCAGTAGGTGCGAGGGTGGGCGTAGCGTGGGTCGCTTAAACGATGCTGCACTCCACCATGGTTGGTGAGCAGCATTAACCCTTCGCTATCACAATCCAGGCGACCGACGGGGTAAACGCCTTGAATGGGAATATGGTGCTTTAATGTTTTTCGTTCCGTCGTCTGATCCTGCTCTCCGGGTTCGGAGGATTGCCTGGGGGGATTACGGGGATCCGTAAACTGGCTGAGGACATTGTAGGGCTTGTAAAAAAGAATGAAGAGTTTGGCCATGGCACCACCAGCGGCAGCAATGCTGTGCAACTTTTTATTGCAACAATTGTGGAAATGTTGAGAATCCCCAGGTAAAAGGGTTGTCTCGATATGCTGAATAACAAGTTTGTTGCAGGAAAGAACCCATGGACACCGGAAAATATCGTTTCTCTTGTACCCTCACCTTTGGCGATATTTATGGCCAGGTGATAGTTTGGTTAGTTATCTTAATCATTAGCCTGGCTGCATCGCTGGCATTAATGGGGGCTAGGCAACCGATTTTTGCTCTGGCAACTGTAGGCCTCATTTTGGTACTTTCATTACCCTTCTTATTATTTGCATTCGTCACGACCCTGCTGAACCATATCGAGTTTGAAATGGTTGAAGATAAAGCATCCCAAGCTTCGACCGAAAACCGTAACCTGGCCTCTCAACCCTCGGTCCAAACGGCAGGGTAAAAGCAGGCTTTTGCGTTAAAACATTTGCTACATTTCCCCCAGTGTTGATGGGTCAATCCCATGGCACTGGGGGATTTTTGAGGCCCTTTGTTACTCTTCAGCGGGGCTGTCATCAGGGTTTGCCTCGGGGGCAGCAGTCGTTTTGTCGGAAGAGGACTGGTCTGCTGGGGTAGGCTCCTCGCCGGGGGGGGCGTCGGAAGAAACAGATTCGGAGGGTTGAGGAGTATTGGCCTGGCTGGCCATTTGCTCAATTTGGTCTTTAAATTGGGCGGGGGCCATGGAGGTCGCTTGGGTGAACAAGGTCTTGGCCTCTTCCGTCTGGCCATCCTCTTGAAGCACGAGGGCTTTGGCGAGCACTGGACGGAAGTCCTCCGGGGCGGCGGCGATGGTTTCGTCATACAGGCCCAGGGCTTGCGCGGTTTGGTTATCCTCAACGTAAACCTGTGCTAGCAGCAGCTTGACAGAAATGGTGTCAATGGTGCCTGGAGCCGCTTCGCCAGGGAGTTGAGCGGCGGTACCCAGGGTATCTTGCAGCAGGCCGATAGCGGCTTGGGGACGGTCTTGCTGCACCAGAAGGGCGACCAATCCTTGCAGGGCATTCATGTCTCCTGGTCGCTGATCCAAAACATCACGGTAGATCTGGGCGGTGCCCTCAAGATCACCAATTTGCTGTTTGGTTTGGGCCAGCAAAACAGCGTAATCAGTGACGTCAGGATTCAGGCTAACCAGCTTTTGCAAAGGGGCGACGACCCCTTCAATATCTGCCATCTGGATACGGGTATCAACCAATCCTTCCAGGGCGGTTTGGTTTTCGGGTTCTCGCTCTAAAACCAGCTCATAGCCCCTGGCCTGGGCTTCAAGTTCTGCCTGGAGAGTGGCAGGGTCGGTGGGTTGGTCAGGATTGGCGGTACTACCGGCACGTCGAGTATTGCTGCCTCCCAAAAGGGGTAACAGCGACAGGGACAAAAATGCTGCCAATGCCACGGTGAGTACGGTACCAACTAACCAACGGTTACGCTTTGCTGCCATGGCCCTAGCCTCTAGTTACAAACAACAGGTTTATATTATGGAGATTTTCATGGATAGGTTAGCAAAGATGTTGGGAAGAAACTCGGAAACAGTACGGATTACCCCGCCGGTTCAGTGGAAGTAGTAGTGAGTGAGGCTCGGGTTGGAGTCAGTGAAGAGTTCTAGCACCTCCTTTTGGCTGACTTAGCTGATTGAACTTAAAGATTGTCTAGAAAAACGGTCAACCCATTACGAATGTTACGCTAGGCTTACAAGTCAAGTATCAGCATCGCTGAGCGATTGGTTCACGTTGAGAGGAGGTTGGTGGTGTCATGAGTTCTGCAGAGCAAAACTCCCCTAAAGATAATCAATCAAATCAGAATGGAGCACCTGATCAAAAGGTGTTGCAGTCTCCGCCCAAGCGCCCTACGTTGGTGTCACCACCCAAGCGTCCCAGCAGTCGGTCTCAGGCACCGACGGTAGGGAGCCAAGGGGAACCGGATCATGTAACGGAGTTACTAACCTCAGAAGTTGAGGTTGAGAAGGCAGGGCAAGATAAGGTTACCGAATCAACCCCAACCGACGATAGCTCATCGAGTCGCTATCAGCCCATTGCTCCTCCCAGTGAACCGATGCAGTACCGTGCCATTGGCCTGGTGAAAGGAACCTATCATCCAACGGAAACGGATAAGCTAAATCGGGGCTCTTTGGTCACTGAGGATGGTTCGGTGATTGACTCCGTTTTGTTGGGGCGGGTAACGAGTTTGGTTAAAAAGCATATTGATCTCACGGCTCCTCACCTTTGGGTCGTTTATCCTCGCACCCGCCGTAACGACGACGGCCAAGATCAAGATCTACATCTGCAAATTGTAGGGGTTTGGGAACCTGAAACCCTTGGGCTGCCAGGAGAACCTGCGCCCGTGGAAGACGCTGATGGATCTTCTCAGGGGTCTGAACCGGAGGCTGAGCCCACCCTGGTGACAGCTCATAAAGAATCTGGGGATACGGTTGAGCTACCTTCGGTAAGTGATAACTATTTCTCAATTCGCGGGGAGGTGGTGAAGTATTCTCCCGAAGAAGAATTCATTGCGGTCAAGATATTGCAGGGCATGAGGCGTGCTCCGGGAACTTCAAAACCCTTCAAGGTGAATTTAAAAGGAACCATTGAGGGACGCGCAGTTGGTTATTTCTGGGACTTTACAGTAAAACGCCAGGATCAGCTGCTTGTGCTGGAAGATGCTTCCGTAGTAGGGATTGTACCGCCTAAGAAGCGGGCCAAGGGCAGAAGTGGTCCACCTAAAGTGGTTCGGGGCGGTGGCAAGCGACCGATGCCCTCTCGCCGATCTCCATCTCCAGGCCCTAGGGAAGGCAATCGCCCTCGCAAGGTAGACGCCAGTAAAGACCTAGGAGCCTAAAGCATCCTGGGGTAGAAAAGCCCGGTCTTGAGGTAAAGCGGCCACTGGGGTAGAAAGTTCGAAGCGGCCGGTTTCTATCCATTGCTTGAGTTCGTTCATCACTTGTCGGGATAAATAGAGACTGGCAAGTGGTGCTGCACGAACCGTTTGTCCCTCGATGGTAATTTTGCCTGATTTAAGCTGAGCATAGCTGACTAACCCAAATGTTGGCCGCACCCGTCGGGGGATGGAGAAATCCATCACTGGGGCCATGATTTCGCTGTCCTGTACGGCACAATGGGCGGCAACTTCCTCGTAGAGGATAGGGATAGGAACTCCAACCCCCAGCATCAGGGAAGGTCCATAGCCTCTGAAATAACATCCCCGTACCCATTGGGGGCTCATTTGTTTGGCATCGCCGATTAAGGCGACGGTGGCGGCTGGGCCGATGGGGGTACGATTTGGCAGGCGTCGTTGTAAGGGGAAGTGCTGGGTGCCCTCCCAGGCCAGGTATCCGACCCCACCGCCCAGAAAAATGCGAGTGCCGATGCCCACGGCTTCCAGATCGGGATCATTCAGCAGGGGGGATAGGGATCCAGGATTAGAGTACACCGCGTTACCTAACCCAGGCTGAAGCGGTCCCAGGTAAGTGAAGAGGGAACGCTCTCCTCCGTTTACGCCAACGATAAAGTTTTGGTACAGACAACGGGGGTTGAATAGGTAAAACTGATTAATGGTGTTTTGAGTGATGGTGGTATCCAGGGTGGCTCGAGGGTAACAGTCCGTGACGTGACCTGTAGCTTTGAGATGGACGGTGCGCCCAGCGATTAAATCGGCAATCACATGACCGCCACCGTGTTCTCGGACATCTTCGGATTCCAGATTTTCGCCGGTACGGGCGGCGATGGCCGGTTGGCTGGCCCCCAGATATAGATCAACTGCTCCGAATCCGGCATAGGCAGGAACCCCATCCAGGTGACATTCCAATAGCTTGATGGGGGGATCGGTGTGACCAAGATTGATAATGGCACCGGAGGATTCCATCGGTTCGAACGTGCCAGTGACCACCACATCCACTGCTTTGGCCGCCGCTTTGACTCCCTGTTCTTGAACTCGGGCTTTGAACGCCTCTGCGGTATCGACGACGATCTGCTGGTGCTGAATTTTGTGGTTAATTTCGTCGATAGAGCGCATGAATTGTCATTCGGAAATTGCGGCTTGATGTTACCATCGGCACTCTTGGCAGAAGACCCACCCACTGGATCGCTTGCTTCAGCCTAACTGGCTTGTCGCCAGAATAGGGTTGCCATAAATCCCGCCGGGGCCAGGAGCAGTACCAGACAGAGCCCCAGGGAAGGACTGGGGGCAAAGAGGGGAACGGCATACTTGATTAATGCTCCTCCCAGGGCCGAAATTGCCAAGACTTTGAGCACAAAACGAATCATTGAGGTGTCCATAGCTCATGCATTTCACGGTAAACCACTAAGCACGACGGACGTTGAGGCAGCACCATTCCTGCCGTCGCCATAGGGTTGCTACGACCCAACCGTGTTGCTCCAGGGTATCGGCTACCAGTTTAGACTGATCGAGCAGGATACCGCTGAGGATGCCCCAACCCTGGGGCACCACGATGGTACTGATTTGGGGAATCAGGTCAAGAATGACTTCTGCCAGAATATTGCAGACAATGCCATCGACGGGTTGGTCGAGGGTTTGTGCAATTTCATTCAAACTGCCATGAACCACGGGCATTCGTTCTGCAGTCAGGTGATTCAGGTCCCGATTAGCCATCGCGGCATGGACCGCCATGTCGTCGATATCTGCCGCATAGGCTTTCTTTGCCCCCAGCAGCAGTGCCCCAATGGACAGGATGCCTGAACCGCAACCGATATCCGCAATCGTGACATCAGCGGTGTCATGAACCAGGCGCATTTCGAGGGATTCCAGGCAGAGCTGGGTGGTGGGATGGGCTCCTGTACCAAAAGCAACTCCCGGATCGAGCTTCAGCACCAGGCGCTGGTTATCCTCGGGGGGCGACAGCCAGGCGGGAGTGATTAAAAAGTTATCCCCTAAGGGTTCCGGTTGCCAGTGGTCCTTCCAGCTTTTGGACCAGTCTTCTTCATCAATCAACTGCCAGCTGACTCGGGGAACTATGAGGCCAATGCACAGGGCATCCTGCTTGAGCCGCAGAGCCAGGGCCGATAGATCCAGCAGCTCAAAGCGATGCTGAGGGAAGTAGGCGCGAATCATGCGCAAAGAACCCCGCTGCTGGCTTGAGGTACCTTTACTGTCGAGGTTGTCGAATCGCCAATAAACGGTATCCTCTAGGGCCGGATCACATAGGACCTGTACTTCCCACCAGCTATTGAGCAGAGCCATGATCACCGACACCTTTAAAACACATAATCCACATCTTATCCAGGTTCGGTGGTCAATAGGTTCTGCAGGACAGAACCTGGCTGTCGAACAGACCTAGAGTAGTTCAAGGCTTGGAGCGATTTGCAAGGGACAATTTCAGCTGATTCCCCTGCCGTTCACTCAAAGCTTAATTTCCCTGGACACTCCCTAAAAAGTAAAGCGGTTCTAAAAAAGAACGCCTCCAGGCGAAATTAGCTGAAGGCGCACTTCTCTCAAACTTCTTAAAGGTTCACCGTATAGGCATCGCGGATACCGGGGACTTTCGTAATTTCCGACAAAATCCCTTCCGGCAGGGGGTCATCCAGGCTCAGCACCATGACGGCGTCGCCCCGAACGATTTTGCGGCCCACCTGCATACTGGCAATGTTGACGTTAAAGCTGCCCAGCAGAGAGCCGATTTTGCCGATGATTCCTGGCATATCCCGGTGCAGGGTGAACAGCATGTGCTGGGTCGGGGGCACGTTGATGGGGAATTCATCAATATCTGTAACCCGAATTTCGCTGCCGCCAAGCAGTACGCCGGTCACGGAGTGTTCTCCCAGGCTACCCTTGGCCGTCAGTTTCAGGGAGCCGGTGTAGTCCCGAACTTCCGCATCGCGGGTTTCGATCACGTGGATGCCCCGCTCCTTGGCTTCGATGGAGGCGTTGACGTAGTTCACCCGCTCCTGCAGGGCGTGGGACAGCAGACCCTTGAGGGCGGCAATCATAATCGGCTGGCTGTCGCCTCCGGCGATGTCTCCCTGCAGCCGCACCGTCAGTTCATCTACCCGGCCACCGGCCAACTGGCCCACCAGGTTACCCAGGGTTTCGGCCAGCTGCAGGTAGGGACGCAGCTTCTTCAGCAGTTCCGGACGCAGACCGGGAATGTTCACCGCAGAACGGGCGGGCAGGCCCAGCAGCACATCCCGAATTTGCTCGGCCACGTCAATGGCGACGTTGACCTGGGCTTCTTCGGTGGAGGCGCCCAGGTGGGGGGTGAGCACGACGGATTTATCGAATTCCCGCAGGTCCGATTCTCCCAGGGGTTCCGATTCATAAACGTCTAAAGCGGCCCCGGCAATTTTGCCCTCCCGCAACGCCCTGGCCAGGGCATCTTCATCGATAATGCCGCCGCGAGCACAGTTAATCAGTCGGGCTGTCGGCTTCATAGAGGACAACACCTTGTCGCTAATCAGGTGAGTGGTCTCAGAGGTTTTGGGAATGTGCAGGGTAATGTAGTCCGCCTCCCGGAAGAGCAGATCCAGATCCACCAGGCGACAGCCCAACTGTTCGGCCCGGTCGGTAGAAATGAAGGGGTCATAGGCCAGCAGTTTCATGCCCATGGCCCGAGCAACGGAGGCTACATGGGAGCCAATTTTGCCCAAGCCGACGACGCCCAGGGTCTTTTTGTAGACTTCCACCCCAGTGAACTGCTTGCGCTTCCATTCCCCAGCCTTAACCGAGCGGTCAGCAACGGGAATGTAGCGCGATAGAGCCAGCATCATGGCCAGGGCGTGCTCGGCGGCGGCGATGGTGTTTCCTTCGGGGGAGTTCACCACCACGATGCCGCGGCGGGTCGCTTCGGGAACGTTCACATTGTCAACCCCGACACCGGCCCGACCAATGATTTTGAGCTGCTGCCCGGCTTCGATGACTTCCTTCGTCACCTTGGTGCCCGAGCGAATCATCAGGGCGTCGTAGTCGGGAATGATATTAACGAGTTCTTCAGGGGAAAGACCGGTATTGACATCTACCTGGGCGACCTGAGAAAGAATATCGAGGCCCGCCTGATCGATGGGGTCGGAAACAAGAACCTTGGGCATTGTTGGGTCAGCCTTGAATGTCACAAGCCGCTATTTTACTGCAAAGGCGTATTGGTCTCTCAGGTCGCAGACAACAAATCTGGGAACAGCTGAAACACATCTGCCAGCACCACATTAGAGAAGAGAAACCCTTCGGGATCGCTCAGCCTCAATCGTTTCACTGCCGCCAGGGGCGGCGCTGAAAGGGGGGATCGCTGGCGGTGAGAGGATGCTTGTGTCGCTAAGGGGGAACGGGTTGGTTTAAGGATCTTTTCGGTTCTCGGAGTATTTTCGTCAATCCTTCGCTCGGGATGAATGGCCATTGATCGGTCTGCTTCATCGGTTTCCAGATGAACCCATCCCTGCTGAATGTAGGGCTTTAAATAGCCGTAGAGCCGCTGCCAGTTGGTTTCATCGCATAATGAGTGCAGGTCTGTGCCAGGAATGCCTTCCCGTAGCCGCAGCCCCACCATGAGTCGATCCAGCAGCTGCTCCTCGGGGGGTGTTGCCGGTTCCGCATGCTGCCCTCCTGTGGCCTGGAAGGTTCTCACCCAGGCGCAGTAGGTCTGCAGGGTGCGGGGTCGGCTGACCCGCTGATAGCGGGTGTAGCTGGTGGCCCCCATGCCGAAGCCCAGGTAAGACTGGTTGCGCCAGTAGGTGAGGTTGTGACGGCAGCGGTGTCCCGGCAGGGCGTAGTTAGAGACTTCGTAGTGGTCGTAGCCCTGGTGGGTGAGAAACTTCTGGGCCAGACGATACATGGCGGCGGTTTCGTCATCGGTGGGCAGGGGGGCGGTTCCCGGCTCGAAGCGTTTGCCGAAGACGGTCTGGGGTTCCAGGGTGAGGTCGTAGATGGAAAGGTGGTGCGGCCCCAGCGTAACCGCCTGCTTGAGCTGGCTTTCCCAGTCGTCCAGGGTGAGGTGAGGCAGAGCTGAGATTAAATCCAGGCTCCAGTTGCCCATGGCAAGCTGATGCAGCCACTCCACCGCCTGGTAGATATCGGCGACTCGGTGAAAGCGTCCACAGGCTGCCAGCAGCCGATCATCCAGGGACTGCACGCCCAGGCTGATGCGGGTGATGCCAGCATCCAGGTAGCCTTTCAGATGTTCCAGGGTAAAGGTGCCGGGGTCCATTTCCATGGAAATTTCTGCATCGGGTTCAATGTCGAACCTCTGCTGTAGCTGATCCAGAATTTTCCTGAGCTGCTGTACTGACAGTAGCGATGGAGTCCCGCCGCCAAAGAACACTGTGTTTAGGGGAGATTTGATGGGAGGCGTTGCAGCGATTTCCTGGCAGAGCAGATCGACGTAGCTCTCTACTGTTTGGGAAGTTTCCCCCCGCCGCTGGTTGCCCAGCACTGAAATGGGGAAGTCGCAGTAAAAGCAGCGGCGACGGCAGAAGGGAATGTGAATATAAGCAGAGCGAGGGCTATTATCCATTGGGCAGGTTCTCCGAGAGAAACCCCAGATTTCGGGCTGGAATTGGTATACTTTTGCAATCTTGGCGCTACCCGTCGCGAAATTGAACGACGGAGTAAACTGTACTGAGACGGGGCTAAGCCTCAAATTTCCGCAGACCACAGCCCGAGCGGCAAGTTACCATGCTGGACGCACTGATTGTATTTTCTTTTATCCTAGCCGGGGCGGGAATTGGATTTTATAGTATTGACCTGCTGCCGGACACCGCATTGCAGCAGGTCAATAATCTTGAGGGCCTGGGTTCCGTTACCGCCGTATTTGGTGGATTGATTGGCACCGGGCTGGGGCTGGTTGTACAGACCAGCTATCGTCGGCTAGAGCGCCAAATTAAGGAACTCCCTCCTGATCGGCTGCTGACCCGGGCCGTGGGTCTGGTGCTGGGGCTGCTGATTGCCAACCTGATGCTGGCTCCCATATTCTTGCTGCCGATTCCGGCTGAATTTGGCTTCATTAAGCCCATGACAGCGGTGCTGGGGAGTGTGCTGTTTGCCGTCTCGGGGATGAATTTGGCGGATACCCACGGGCGTTCTCTGCTGCGGCTCATCAGCCCCACCACCCTGGAATCTACCCTGGTCGCGGAAGGCACGCTGAAGCCTTCTCAGTCGAAAGTTTTGGATACCAGCTGCATCATCGATGGGCGGATTGAAGGACTACTGGAAACGGGTTTTCTGGAAGGACCGATCCTCGTACCCCAGTTTGTGCTGCAAGAGCTGCAGCAGGTGGCGGACGCTTCCAATGATCAAAAACGCAATCGGGGACGACGGGGGTTGGATGTACTGAACCGCATCCGCGAAGCCTATCCTAACCGGGTGCTGATTAATGCCGAAGATTACGACGATATCCCCACGGTGGATGCCAAGCTGGTGCGGCTGGCCCAGGAGCTGAACTCGATGCTGCTGACCAACGACTACAACCTGAATAAGGTGGCCAGCTTTCAGGATGTGAAGGTACTCAACATCAATGACCTGGCCCAGGCGATTCGCCCGACCTACCTGCCCGGTGACGATATCGACTTGAAGATTCTCAAGGAAGGGAAGGAACCCTCCCAGGGGGTCGGTTATCTCAACGACGGCACCATGGTGGTGGTGGAAGAAGGGCGCGACTACATTGGCGTAGAGCTAGAAGTGGTGGTGACGGGTTCTTTGCAGACCTCGGCGGGGCGAATGATTTTTGCCAAGCCAAAAACCTCGATGGTGGCGTCTTAACCCACCCCGGCTGAATTTTGCCCCATCTCACCTCTGAAAGCTTGATTATGGGGAGGGTGTGTCATCGCTATTGTCCCCAGATTGACTCGTCGGCGATAGCCCGGACGCACCGTTAGCGTCAGGCGAGAAGCCCGATACCGTAAGCGATGCGTTACGGCCCCAAGGTATAGTCTGGGAGGCTGTGCTCAGAGTGGCAGGCCGATAACGCATCCTAAGCTGGTAGCAGGGCTCCGCCCACCAGCCTTAAATCCAGACCATTAAACTCCACACCGTATCGAGATCTTTTATCCTTCAAAGCCATCTGCTTCAGCCCTTACAATGGTAGTCTCATCCCCTCAAAGACTGGATATGGCTACATCTTCTCAGGCCCAACAACCGACTCTGATGCTCGTCGATGGCCATTCCCTGGCGTTTCGGTCCTACTATGCGTTTGCAAAAGGGTCAGAAGGGGGCTTGCGTACCTCTACTGGCACTCCCACCAGTGTCTGCTATGGATTTCTCAAGTCCCTGCTGGACATGATGGAGGCCGAAAAGCCCCGGTATGCCGCCGTGGCCTTTGACCTGGATCAGCCCACCTTTCGCCACGAAGCCGATGACACCTACAAGGATGGGCGACCCGAGGCCCCCGAAGGATTTGTGGAGGATGTGCAGAATCTCAAAGAACTGCTGACGGATTTTGGCCTTAATATTTTTACCGCCCCCGGCTATGAGGCCGACGATGTCATTGGTACCCTGGCCACCCAGGCCTGCGATCAGGGCTTCCGGGTGAAGATTCTCAGTGGGGACCAGGACCTGTTTCAGCTGATTGACGACAACGAGTGCATTACCGTGCTGCACCTGGGGAATGCCTTCGCGAAGGGATCCCGCAATGGCATGGCCAAGGAATTTAAAATTGAGGATGTCAAGGCCAAGCTGGATATTTTGCCCTCCCAGGTGGTGGACTACAAGGCCCTTTGTGGCGACTCGTCGGACAATATCCCCGGCGTCAAGGGAATTGGGGCGAAAACCGCCGCCAAGCTGCTGAACGAATTCGGTAGCCTGGAGGCCATTTACGCCAATTTGGAAAATATTAAGGGAGCCACCAAGAAAAAGCTGGAAGCCGGAAAAGAGTTGGCTGACCATTCCCAGTTCATGGCCAAAATTGTCACTGATATTGACCTGGGGGTAGATCTGGAAACCTGCAAACTCAACGGGTTTGACCAATCTGTGGTGATTCCGGCGCTGAAGAAGTTGGAGTTTCAGGCCTTCATCAACCGTTTGGGTAAGCTGCAGGTGGCCTTTGGTGGCGAGGCTTCCACTGGGGCTGAGGAATCCAACGGCAAGGAATCCCCAGCTCAGAAGGACGCGTTTGTTGGGGCGGATGTGGCCTTCTTCACCGCTGAAGAAACCGATAACGCCAAGATGGTAGAAGCGGTTGCGATCGCCCCCCAGATCATCACCACCGAAGCCCAACTCTACGAACTGCTGGACACTCTCTCCGACCAGACCAATCTCGATACTCCCGTCGCCTGGGATACGGAAACCACCTCCCTGGAACCCCGAGATGCTCAGCTCGTCGGCATCGGCTGCTGCTGGGGCACCGGCAAATCTGCCATGGCCTATATTCCCGTCGGTCATAGGGAAGGGGGCGGTCTGCCCCTGGATAAGGTGCTGGAAGCCCTGCGCCCGATTCTAGAAAGCGAGGTGTTTCCCAAAGCCCTGCAAAACGCCAAGTACGATCGGCTGGTGCTGCGCAGCCAGGGCATTCAGCTCCAGGGGGTGGTGTTTGACACCATGCTGGCCAGCTACGTGCTGAATCCCGATTCGAGCCACAACCTCACGGATCTCAGCCTGCGGTACCTCAACCTTACCGCCCAGAGCTACGAAGATTTAGTGCCTAAGGGCAAAACCATTGCTGATGTTTCTGTCCCTGAAGCTGCCGTCTACTGTGGGGGCGACGTTCACACCACCTATCTACTGGTTGGCAAGCTTCGGGCTGAGCTGGAGCAAATTCCTGCCCTGCAGGCCCTCTTTACCGAGATAGAGCTGCCCCTGGAAAAGGTGCTGGCCGAAATGGAGTACCACGGTATTCGTATCAATGCCGATTACCTGGCGACCTTCTCGAAACAGCTGGAAACGGACCTGGCCACCATCGAAAAGACCGCCTACGAAGAGGCCGGGGAAACCTTTAACCTGGGCTCTCCCAAGCAGCTCAGTGAACTGTTCTTTGAAAAGCTGGGGCTGGATAAGCGCAAGTCCCGCAAAAACAAATCCGGAGGCTATTCCACCGACGCCGCCACCCTGGAGAAACTGCAGGGGGATCACCCCGTCGTGGATCTGATTGTGGAGTACCGCACCCTCTCCAAGCTCAAGTCCACTTATGTAGACGCTCTACCGGAGCTGATTCGTCCTGACACCCACCGGGTCCACACCGATTTTAACCAGGCGGTAACGGCGACGGGGCGGCTTTCCTCCTCCAACCCCAACCTGCAGAACATTCCCATCCGCACTGTGTTCAGTCGCCAGATTCGCCAGGCCTTCATCCCCGAGCCAGGCTGGCAACTGGTAGCGGCGGACTATTCCCAAATTGAGCTGCGGATTCTGGCCCACCTCAGCGGCGAGCCGGTGCTGGTGGAAACCTACAACAACGACGAGGATGTCCACGCCCTGACCGCCAAGCTGCTGCTAGAAAAGGACGAGATTACTGCTGAGGAACGCCGACTCGGGAAAATCATCAACTTCGGCGTCATCTACGGCATGGGGGCGTCCCGATTTGCGCGGGAAGCGGGGGTCAGCCGCACCGATGCCAAGACTTTTATTGATCGCTACTACGAACGCTATCCCAATGTGTTCGAGTACCTGCAGCAGATGCAGCGGGAAGCGATTACCCAGGGGTATGTGCAGACAATCCGGGGGCGGCGGCGATATTTTAACTTTACCAGCGGTTCTTTGCGATCGCTCCGCGACACCGACCCCGCCGAGATTAATCTGGACAAGCTCCGCCCCGGCGGTTACGATGCCCAGCTGTTGAGAGCCGCCGCCAATGCCCCGATTCAGGGGTCCAGTGCCGACATTATCAAAATTGCCATGATTCGGCTCCATGAATTGCTGAAGAATTACCAGGCAAACCTGCTCTTACAGGTTCACGATGAGCTGATCTTTGAAGTGCCTCCCGACGAGTGGGAAGAGCTAGGGCCAAAAATCACCACCACCATGGAATCGGCGATAGATCTGAAAGTGCCCCTCAAAGTTGAATCCCATGCCGGTGACAACTGGATGGAGGCGAAATAGTTTGACGGCATGTTGCCGAGATTTTGAGGAGTATTCAGAATCTCGTGGGATAGGCATCCTGCCTGTCTTAGCTAAGCAGGCGAGACGCCTGCCCTACAAGGCTTTTGCGGCGAATTCCTGGCGGTTTCAACTTATCCCGAACTCAGGTTACTTAAAAAGCGTCCACAGTATGGACGCTTTTTTCAATTCGACCTATTGTGAATGCTTTTAGACATAAGCCCCAAAGCATCCAGGAAGCTTAACCGTTCATAGCAGGAGCCTGCAGAGCAACGGGGGTAGCTTCACCAGCGGAAGCCAGGTCCAGCGGGAAGTTGTGAGCATTCCGCTCGTGCATGACTTCCATACCCAGGTTGGCACGGTTAATGACGTCAGCCCAGGTGGCAACCACCCGACCCTGGGAATCCAGGATGGACTGGTTGAAGTTGAACCCGTTCAGGTTGAATGCCATGGTGCTGATGCCCAGGGCAGTGAACCAGATGCCAATCACTGGCCAGGCACCCAGGAAGAAGTGCAGGCTGCGGCTGTTGTTGAAGCTGGCGTATTGGAAGATGAGACGACCGAAGTAGCCGTGGGCCGCAACGATGTTGTAGGTCTCTTCTTCTTGGCCAAACTTGTAGCCGTAGTTCTGAGACTCAACTTCGGTGGTTTCACGCACCAGAGAAGAGGTCACCAGGGAACCGTGCATGGCGGAGAACAAAGAACCGCCGAACACACCGGCCACACCCAACATGTGGAAGGGGTGCATCAGAATGTTGTGCTCAGCCTGGAACACCAACATGAAGTTGAAGGTACCGGAAATACCCAGGGGCATACCATCCGAGAAAGAACCTTGACCCAGGGGGTAAATCAGGAACACAGCGGTTGCCGCTGCAACAGGGGCAGAGTAAGCCACGCAGATCCAGGGACGCATGCCGAGACGGTAGCTCAGTTCCCACTCACGACCCATGTAGCAGAAAACGCCAATCAGGAAGTGGAAGATAACGAACTGGTAAGGGCCACCGTTGTACAGCCACTCATCCAGGGAAGCGGCTTCCCAGATGGGATAGAAGTGCAGACCAATGGCATTGGAAGACGGCACAACCGCACCGGAGATGATGTTGTTGCCGTACATCAGAGAGCCAGCCACGGGTTCACGGATGCCATCGATATCAACAGAGGGCGCTGCGATGAACGCAATAATGAAGCAGGTGGTCGCGGTTAGCAGGGTGGGAATCATCAGCACACCAAACCAGCCCACATAGAGGCGGTTTTCGGTGCTAGTAATCCATTGACAGAACCGCTCCCAAGCGCCCGCGTTATCGCGAGTACGAAGGGAAGTAGTCATAGTAAAAAGGCAAAAAAACGACGTGATTGGCCAGGAGAAAAATATATAGATTCCCGACCTTCCGACCAGCGTAAATTTCTTTTAGTGGTTGGCAACCAGAATGACGAAAAACTTTATTTCCTTGCACAAAAATAAATATTCTTCTTTCTCTTAAGTAAAAATTCCCGAATTTAGGGAGTTTGAACCCTTCTGGCTAAGCGTGTTCAGCCAGGTGGCCATTCCATGGCGCGGCCACCGAGAATATGCATATGTAAGTGGAAAACTGTTTGGCCACCGTTGTTTCCGGTGTTTATAACAACCCGATAACCGTCCTCGATTAGACCAGATTGGTCGGCAACCTTCTTAACAGTTAGCAACAAATGTCCGAGCAGTTCTTTGTCTGCAGTTGTGGCATCTGAGAGCTTCGGAATCGGCTGTTTAGGAATGACCAGAATATGGATTGGAGCCTGAGGAGTGATATCAGTGAATGCCAGGCACAAGTCATCTTCATAGATGATGTTAGCCGGAATCTCTTTGCGGATGATTTTGCCAAAGATGGTATCGCCGCTCATAGCTCAGTGATTGAAGGGTAAACGCCTTTATTCTCTCATGGCTTCAGGCATTTTCCCCCGGGGCATGGCTTATCGATTGCCCGCAAAGGAAAGATCGACGGTGCCAAAGTTAAGGCTCAAGGCGATATTAATGTTCTCTAGCACCTGCACGAGCCAACTCACCGTATCACTGGTCGAGGTTTCATAATGGTTAAATAACAGAGCAAAGCGCCGATCTAGAAATGGGCGTACCTTTTGGCAAATCAGCAAAACGCGCAGCAGGAGGCCAGTAGTCATGACTGCTCCAAGGTTGTTAATTAAGTCTACAAATACAAAATGCTGGCGACCAGCCGATGGGTCTACCACCATAAAGTTGAACAGATTGCTGCAGGTGCGCACCATGAGGAAATCATCAACTGGTTTACCATCCCGCTCGGCATAGGCTGACAACAGCTGTTGCTGCAGCATGTTATTGAATTGACGTTTGCCGTAACCGGGGTCAATGTCTGCCACTAGATAGTCGAATAAATTTTCCTTGAACTGCCGAAAAGTGGCTTTTGAGTTGTGATGTAGCGTGAACTGCCGTGCCGCATCCTGGTAACTCTGGCCCTGGTCGCGGCGACGCGAAAAATGCTTCAGGGAAGTGACCAGTGCTTTATCATTTAAGAGCGTTGGATTAGCAATGGTCCGGAGCTGTTCTACAGCCTTTTCCTGGCCCTGGCGATATAGTCGCGATTTCCTTACTCGGTAAGCCACGTAATGGGAAAGATCGCATTCAAACTGGTGCTGGGCTTCGGCCTGCATATTCCGCACCAGATGCTGATGTTGGATATCGCTGTCTTCCGTGACCAGACAATGCTCGTATAAATAGGGATAACGGTTGATTAAACTACCAAGTTGAACTGTTTCGTCAACGGGCTTAAACGGGGCGGCACTGCGAGCCTCAATAATTCTTGCAAGACGCTTTAATGCCAGATACTGCTCTGTCTCCAAAAAATTGTGGGTGACTTGCCGCAGCCTTCGAATCGCGCGCCCTCGGACGTATGCTCCCCCTTTATGAGCTGGCTGCGTTTCCAACAAATCAACTAAGTAGGGAATCGCTGGTTGAAATTTTTTGTTGGTCTGCCAGCGGTTGATGAGAATATGGCAGCAGCGGTTGAGGATAAACCGAAAATATTCTTCGATCTCCGGACTTCCCAGGATGCTATCCAAGCTGGCGATAATTTCTCGGTCAGCATAACCGAAACCGTCAATAAACAGTGCCTGAAACCTATCGAGCAATTGTTCTGGCGTCTCGGTACCTGCACAGGCCAGCAAATGGTCATAAATCCTTTGCTCTTCAAGGGTTGTATTGCGAGTGTTATAGCTGGCTGTTGTCTTCACTGCTTTTCCGCCTTTGAATCACCTTCGCTGAGACCTTGCCCAAACAACGATGATGTGAAATTAGAAGATGAGGTGATGACACTAAACTCAACAAGTAACGAACATGCTGGAACCTCATGGGATGCGTAGCCGATGGTAACTGTCCCTATCTCCATTAAAGAGAGCGAAATGCTAAAGTGCGTCAGTTTTTACACCGGGGTCATCTAGTGTCTTCTTCAAGCCTACTGCGTGGATTCCTCGGGATGTGGAAGGTTAGCAGTAACAACAAAAAAGATCTGGTAAATCTATGGTGGGTATTGTAATAGTCCAATAAACCCACCCTGGGGACAGTCGCCGAAAACCCTTATTGGGAAAGCTTTGGTCCCTATTGGGAAAACCCTTTGCCAAAAAAAAGGCAGTAAAGTTTCGTTGGTTTTTGATAAGTCTCCTTTACAATGTTGTCCGAACTCATTCAATTTTTGATTAAAAACTCCAAATGCCGCTTTTTGAAAATGCCGCTTTTTGAGCTCCGTTGAGGCACTTTAGAATAATGAACTTTGCGTCACTTACTGAAATTTCGAAGGTGCTGGACACTGCCCTGGTTTCAGTGCCTTCACAGTTGCAGGAAAGGCCGGTAGCAAATATCACAACCGATAGCCGTGATATCCCCAGGGGGGCTCTGTTTCTGGCCCTTAAAGGGGAAAAATTTGACGGGCATCAGTTTGTGGAAGCCGCGATTGCCAGGGGTGCCCTCGCCGCCGTAGTCCAGCAAGACCAGATTCCGCTTAATGTTCCCTGTTTGCCTGTGCCAGATACCCTGGTCGCCTATCAAGCATTAGGACAGTGGTGGCGGAATCAGCAGAGGGCAAAAATCGTAGCCGTGACGGGCTCTGTCGGGAAGACCACCACAAAGGAACTCGTCGCCGCTGCGTTGGGAATCCAGGGCAAGGTGCTCAAGACTCAGGCTAACTACAATAACGAAATTGGCGTTCCCAAAACCCTCCTGCAACTGGAAGCGGATCATGATTTTGGAGTAGTGGAAATGGGCATGCGAGGACCGGGGGAAATTGCCCTGCTGACTCAAATTGCGACTCCGGATGTGGCTGTGATTACCAACGTGGGAACGGCCCATATCGGGCGTCTTGGTTCTGAACAGGCTATCGCCCATGCCAAATGTGAACTGCTGGCTGAACTGCCCAGGGATGGTATTGCGGTATTGAATTATGACAATTCCCGTTTAATGACGACGGCGGGTGGGGTTTGGTCAGGACGCACTATCACCTACGGTTTGACAGGGGGAGACGTGCAGGGGAAGTTATTGGATGGGCAGACCCTGGTGGTGGATGGCGTTCCCCTACCCATGCCGCTATCGGGACAGCACAATGCTCAGAATCTGCTGGCTGCAGTTGCCGTCATGCAGGCCCTTGACCTGGACTGGCGCGTTCTGACCCAGGGACTCACCGTGGATATGCCTGCGGGCCGGTCCCAGCGGATTGCCCTGGCCAATGACATCCTGTTGCTGGATGAAACCTACAACGCTGGCGTCGAATCGATGACGGCGGCGCTTCGGCTCCTGGCAGAAACCCCAGGACAGCGACACATTGCCGTATTGGGCACCATGAAAGAGCTGGGGGATCAATCCGTCGCGCTCCATCGGCGGGTCGGGGAAGTCGTTCATCAACTGCGATTGGATGGCCTGTTTACCCTGGCGGATTCTGCCGAGGCCAACGCCTTGGCTGCTGGCGTAGTAGGTGTACCGACCCAGGTTTTTGGAGATCATGACTCCTTAGCAGATCGGTTAGCCTTTGAACTCAAGCCAGGCGATCGGGTGCTGTTCAAAGCCTCCCGTTCGGTTGAACTGGATCTTGTTGTGAAAAAGCTGGTGCAGGCGTTAGCAGGCTCAAGTCGTGAGCCTGCCGCTGCTGTTCGAGATTAGAGGAAACCTGCGCCTTGGTCCTACTCATCCCGGCACCTCTAACGGTACAGATTAATCAGGCGGCAGCTTCAGCCTACCCGCTGGAATGTTGTGGATTGATGTTAGGGCGGATCCTCTCGGCCTCTAGTGAGGCTGGCGAGGTCGATGACCGACAGGTTTGCGAGTTAGCGGCTGTTGACAACCGGTGGGATGTGTCGGTTCAAGGGGTGACTGACCCCGGGGATACCTCTCCCCCCGGGCAGGAAAATGCCCTGGATCGGCATCGCCGGTACTGGATTGATCCCGAAATGATGTTGAAGGTGCAGAAGCAGGCGCGGGATCGCAATCTAGATATCATCGGCGTCTACCATTCCCATCCCGAACACCCGGCCATTCCGTCCGAGTGCGATCGCCGTTTGGCCTGGCCTGTTTACTCTTATGTCATTGTTTCAGTAAAGGCTGGGGAAACCGAAACTTTCTTGAGCTGGCGATTAAATGACGACCGTCAGTTTCGATCCGAGCCGGTAAAAATCCTCGATAAAATCTAATCCTAAAGCTCCGCTCATGTCCTAAGCTGGATAAATGTTTGTGCCCACATCACATTTCCGCCCTGGAAACCATGCTCAATCCTGATCTCAGTACAATTCAACTCACTAAGGAGGAGTACGAACGCTACTCCCGCCACATTATTTTGCCAGAAGTGGGCCTCGACGGGCAGAAAAAGCTCAAGGCCGCCAGCGTGCTCTGTATTGGTACGGGCGGATTGGGTTCCCCTCTGCTGCTCTATTTGGCGGCGGCCGGCATTGGCCGCATCGGCATTGTGGACTTTGATATTGTTGATCAATCCAACCTGCAGCGGCAGATTATTCACGGTCAGTCGTGGGTCGGCAAGCCCAAAATTGAGTCGGCCAAAAACAGAATTTTGGAAATCAATCCTGCCTGCCAGGTTGATCTTTTCGAAACTCGCCTGAGTTCCCAGAACGCCCTCGACATCGTCAGAGACTATGACGTGGTGGTGGACGGCACCGATAACTTTCCCACCCGCTATCTGGTCAACGATGCCTGCGTGCTGCTGAACAAACCCAACGTGTACGGGTCTATCTTCCGCTTTGAGGGCCAGGCCACGGTATTCAACTACCAGGAAGGTCCCAACTATCGCGACCTGTACCCCGAGCCCCCCCCGCCGGGAATGGTCCCATCCTGTGCTGAGGGCGGCGTGTTGGGGGTGCTGCCCGGCATTATCGGCACCATTCAAGCCAACGAAACCATCAAAGTGATTCTGGGCACTGGCAACACCCTCAGCGGTCGTCTGCTGCTTTACAACGCCCTGGACATGACCTTCCGAGAGCTGAAGCTGCGGTCCAACCCGGTGCGCCCCGTGATCGAAAAGCTGATCGACTATGAACAGTTTTGCGGTATCCCCCAGGCCCAGCAAGAAGCCGAGGAAGAGAAGGCTGGCATTGCTGAAATGACCGTGACCGAGTTGAAGCAAATTCTCGACAGTGGTGCTAGAGATGTACTGCTGCTGGACGTGCGTAACCCCAACGAGTACGAAATTGCCAGCATCCCCGGTGCGGTTCTGGTGCCCCTGCCCGATCTCGAAAGCGGCAAGGGTGTAGAACAAGTGAAGGGTCTACTCAATGGCCATAAACTGATTGCCCACTGTAAAATGGGCGGTCGCTCGGCCAAGGCCCTGGGCATCCTCAAGCAGCACGGCATTGAGGGGATCAATGTGAAGGGGGGCATTACGGCCTGGAGTCGAGAAGTGGATCCTTCTGTGCCGGAATATTAAGGCTCAGACATCGAGTCCCTGAAATTTAGGATTCACTCGTTCATCATTGATGGGTCTTTGTAGGGGCGAACGGTGGTTCGCCCTGACCCAGAAGAGACTTACAGGCCGGAAAGGCTAGGAGTTTTCCAACTAAAAAGTTATCCAACCGAGATTCCTCCCTTCGGTTCTCCCACAGGGAGACGCTTCGCGAACGGAATGACATACCGGTCATGTTGTTCGCGTTAGCGGCTCTGGAAGAGCAACGAAGCGAAGCGGAGTCGAAACATCTTTTTAGGTAACTGGATAATTATTTGCTTGGAGTACTCTAGGCAGACGTTCCGGCTTTTTTGTGGCTCTGGCCTGGTTGGGAATGAATGAGTTTTAAGGACTTAGTTTTGTAAGTCCTTCGGACTGGCTACGCCTACGCGGAGCGTCTTCCGAGGAGAGATTTTGAATGGGCCACTCAACTCAAAACTCAAAATTTGGACCTTATTCAAGGCTGGTGCCTTAGCGATCTCATGCGCCGATTCTCCCCAGGCTTGCTATCATCGGGCACGGGTTCCTAGGGAAAAGCACCATGAGCAAGCGTCGCGATATCCTACTCCGACCAATTTTAGGATTACCCAGTCTGGGACTGGTCCTGGCAGCGTGTATGGTTTTGCCCTCCCCGGGCTGGGCCATACCAGGACAACCCCTAAGACTGGCGGAAACCTGGATCCGGGCAAATCCTACCCTCAACCCTGGCCCCAGCGAGAAATTCCTGATTCAACGACGGATTACCCCCGCCCATCGATTTACCTTTTCAGCGTCTGTCTTTCCAGTAGCGGGAGTTTCTAGGGAAACCAGTCAATCTCAAATCCGTACCGAACGCTTCATTATCGTTGACTTCATCAACAGTGTGACGCCCGAACGGTTGGAGGAATCCCTCAGAGCCATTTATGGGGTGGATATTTTTACCGATTACCGGCAGGCTGAGCTGCTGTTGGCCTATCCTGAACCAGCAGCGATGTCGGCGACCGATACAGAATTGGTTCTGCAGGGCGAACTGCGAGAGGGCGAACAGTTTGCTTACTGGCAGGAATTAGCTTATGACGGCACCGGTCATGCTCCGTCAGGGCGGATGGTGGTTTTTCTTAAAGAAGATGCGCCCTCTCTAAGAGAGCAATTGGTCAGGAATCGGCTTGTGGTGGAGTAAGCCGGCAAGGTCAGGATGATTTCTGTTTCGACGGATTCACCGTGGCGACGACTTCCCCCGTTAATTGGGTATCGTAGCCGCCCAAAATTTCAAGTTGGGAAATCACCCGGCGATGGCCCAGGGTACCCAGAAGTTGCTGCAAGGGCGCTTCATCAAGATAGGACTTCAGCGTCACCAGGTCGTAGTGGGATTTCCTGAGGGGAATAAAATCTAGCTTGAACATACTGGCCACCGAGGCCGCACTGACTCCGACGTCAGCTTCTTGGGCAAGAATGGCCTGGGCCACAGCTTCGTGGGAGAGGGCGATGGGTCCTGACTCACTGGTACTATCGTTGCCCATAACGTCTTGCAGCGTCATGCCCGTCTCGACTAACGCCTGCTCTAGCAGTTCGCGACTGCCGGCCCCTAGTTCCCGGTTGATCAGGGTAACCTCAGGGCGAACCAGATCCTGAACGCTACCAATGTTCTTAGGATTGCCAGGGGCAACGAGGAATCCTTCTTCCCACACGCCGAGATTAATGAGTACCGCAGTCTGATTCTGCAAAGCCCGCTGCACAAATGGTACGTTAAAGGTTTGGGTTTCGGGGCAGTAAAGATGTAAACCGGCGATGTGAACCTCACCTCTCATGAGGCGTTCCAGGGCGACGGCGCTATTGGCAAAGGTCAAATGGACTCGTAGTTCCGGATGCCAGCGCTCTGCTGCCCTGGCCCAGAGGGAGAGGGCCGGAGAACAGCCTGCTACGACGACAGTGTTCAGCAGGTTCGCCGGTTCATCCAGCAGAGTAACGGGCATCGTATCGTGGTCAGGACTACGAAGGGCTTCCCCATCGGCGGGGATCAATTCCATGCGAAAGGCATCGGCACCTACCAGGGGATGGGCTACCCAGCGTCCCCCGATTCTGGCCAGGCTTACCCGCGTCAGTTCCCCCGCCGCCATGGAGTCCGCTGGGACTGCTTCTACGGTCACCCTATCTTGATCAAGCCAGAACAGGTCTTCCACCCGGCAACCTAGGGCCTTAGCCAATCTCAAAGCAACGGTGACGGAAAGGGCGGTTTGTCCTGATTCCACCCCGCTGATGGTTTGTCGACTGACGCCGACCATCCTGGCCACCTCCTGCTGGCTCAGCCCCAAACGCAGGCGGGTCTGTTTTAAGCCATTGCGGAGGTCATCTTTCACAGGGATACCGGAAGACGCTGTTTCCCAGCCAGTATAAACGGCTCAGACGATTCGAGGAACTGGGAACCAGACCCTACCAGCAAAGCCCCAAGAAAATCGGTCGGCCCTGGCATCAAAGGAGTTTTGAGCTATGGGACCATCTTTATTTGGCTGTCACCGTCTCCTGACCAAAGGCAAAACCTGTACTGAGGAACACAGTTTTCTTAAAAGCACGCCAGTAATTTTGACATAGGTAAAAAATACTGGCATGCGCCAATTGAGGATTTCATGAAATTTAGTGCTCGCAATGCTCTCAAGGGCATCGTTAAACAGATCACTCCAGGAACAGTCACCGCTGAAGTGGTCCTGGAAGTCGCTCCCGGAGTAGAAGTGGTTTCGGTGATCACGAAGGCGTCCTGTGAAAGTTTGGGCTTGGAGGTGGGGAAAGAGGTTTACGCCATCATGAAAGCTTCTAATGTCATGCTGGCTTTAGATTAGGATTGACTCGCCATGAAACGACGAAATTTCACAACTTTATCGGCTTTGGCGTTGGTGAGTTGCCTGGGGGTCGTTAGTTGCGCCCAGCCCACGTCACCTCCCTCCGCAGAATCTCCTGACGCAGCCTCTGAAGCAACCGTTGCACTCACCATTTCTGTAGCGCTTAGCGTACAGGACGCCATGAAAGAAGTGCAGGACGCCTATCAGGCTGAAGCGCCAAATGTAGCAATCACCTATAACTTCGGCTCATCCGGTTCCCTGGCCCAGCAAATTGCCCAGGGGGCACCGACCGATGTGTTCCTTTCAGCTTCGAAAAAATGGATGAATGATCTGGAAAACCAGGAACAAATTCTAGAAGGCTCCCGTCAAGACCTGCTGCTGAATTCCCTGGTCCTGATCATGCCCCAGGATAGGACAGATGTTACCGGCTTCAGCGATTTCGAAACCGATAACGTCAGCAAACTGTCTATCGGAGAGCCGGAAAGCGTGCCCGCTGGTCGCTATGCCAAGGAGGCGCTGACCGCCATGAACATGTTTGATGATCTGCAGCCCAAACTGGTCTTTGCCAAGGATGTACGGCAGGTCCTGTCCTACGTGGAAACAGGCAACGTGGATGCGGGGTTGGTCTACGCCACCGATGCCAAGGTGTCCGATCAGGTGCAGGTGATTGCCACCGCTCCCGCCGATACCCACTCCCCGATCATTTACCCGGTTGGGGTCGTCGCAGATAGCGAGAATGTCGCAGCCGCCCAGGCCTTTGTAGATTTTCTATCCAGCGATACAGCGGTAACTATTTTCGAAGCGTACGGTTTTGCCATGGCGGAATAAGCCGCATTCATCGTTATAACCGGCTGTACCCATGCCTGCAGATTTATCTCCCCTCTGGATTTCGCTGAAAACAGCTTTTGTCGCCACGGTGCTGGCATCGGTGCTGGGCATCCTCGTCGCTCGCTGGATGATGACCTATCGCGGCAAGGCCAGGGGGGTGATTGACGGAGTGCTGACGCTGCCTTTAGTGCTGCCGCCGACGGTGGTGGGGTTTCTGCTGCTGCTGCTGCTGGGCAAAAACAGCCCGGTGGGGCAGTTTCTTGATCAACTGGGTATATCCATCATCTTCACCTGGACGGCGGCGGTGATGGCGGCGACGGTGGTGGCCTTCCCGCTGATGTACAAAACGGTGCTGGGGGCCTTTGATCAGGTAGACCTGACCCTGATCAGCTCGGCCCGCACCCTGGGCGCTTCCGAGTGGCGAATTTTCTGGCAAATTTTGCTGCCCCTGGCCTGGCCTGGGGTGCTGGCGGGTACGGTGCTGGCCTTTGCCCGTGCCCTGGGGGAATTCGGCGCAACCCTGATGGTGGGGGGTAGCATCCCTGGCGTAACCCAGACGATTCCCATCGCGATTTTCTTTGCCGCCGAAGCGGGGCGCATGGCGGTAGCCCTGGCCTGGGTGCTGCTGATGATTGCCGTTTCCCTGGTGGTGATTGTCGGCATCAACTACGCCAACCGGGGCAAAGCCCACCAAACGGCGGCAGCGAATGAACTGGTGAAGCGGGGCTTTAACGGGGTCTTTTTTGGCACGTTGAGAGGAGATCAATTCAAACTTTTCCCCATCAGGCCCATGCCCGAAGCTGCTTTCCCGAATCCAGGATCTGCTTTCTTGAAGGACAATGACGGTGGTGGTAGGGGGAAGTCCGGCAAAGTACCTTCCCTGGTGGGGCCATCGGCTTGGGACAAGGTGGTTCCAGGCACTGAAGCGGAACGGATGCCGGTGGCTGGCTTACCCAAGGCAGCTCCAGAACCTGCTTTAGCCACTGCCCCTCAAACTCTGTCCCAGGTGGCGGCGGAGATTGCGTCTCGCCCTGCGGCTGAACTGGTGGTGAATATTGAGAAGCAGGTGCCGGGCTTTCACCTCAAGGTAGGTTTTACGACTAACAGCGAACCCCTGGGGCTACTGGGCGCTTCAGGATCAGGCAAAAGTATGACGCTCAGGTGTATCGCCGGGCTAGAGACGCCTACTGCAGGGAGGATTGTACTGAATGGCAGGGTTCTGTTTGATTCCCACCAGCGCATCAATATGCCGAGCCGAGATCGCAAAGTTGGCCTGGTCTTCCAAAACTACGCCCTGTTTCCCCACCTGACCGTGGCCCAAAACATTGCCTTTGGTATGGACCATATCCCCAGACAACAACGAGTCACAGAGGTCACTCAATATCTTGACCAGATTGGTCTAACCGGCCTGGGAGATCGCTATCCCCACCAGCTTTCTGGGGGACAGCAGCAGCGGGTCGCCCTGGCCCGAGCCCTGGCCATTCAGCCCGACATTCTGCTGCTGGATGAGCCCCTGTCGGCCCTGGATGCCTACCTGCGCAGCCACATCGAAAAGCTGCTGATCGAGGTGCTGTCCCAGTACCGGGGCATCACCTTATTTATTACCCACAAGCTGGAGGAAGCCTACCGGGTCTGCACCAACCTGCTGGTGCTGTCGGGGGGAGAAATTCAGGCCGAAGGCACCAAGGCAGCCATCTTTGAGCACCCGCCCACCTACGAAGTGGCAAAGGTCACCGAATGTAAGAACTTCTCCCGCACCCGTCGGTTGGATAACTATCACGTTGAAGCTCTGGACTGGGGTTGTCGGCTGGAGGTGAGTACTCCCATGACGACTGACACCGGCTACGTGGGGTTGCGGGCGCATCACATCAAGTTTCCGGAGAGCGGGGGCGATCGCAATACGTACCCCGGCTGGCTGGCCATGATCACCGAAACCCAGCACCGGGTCAGCCTCTACATCAAACTCCACAGTGCGCCCCAATCTCCCCACGACTATCACCTGCAGGCAGAAATTTACCGCGACAAGTGGAATGCCCTCCAGGAGCGCCCCTTTCCCTGGAATATCACCCTGGAACCTGAGAGCCTGATTACCATGACCCATTAGTACAGGTTTGACCCACCCCGCCCTCCGGGCACCCCTCCGAGGAGGGGAAGTGGCCCAGCGTTTGACTACCAGAAGCCATCCCGATAATAGGCTAAGTAAAGGTTTATATCGCTCATTGGCTATATATGGATGAACCGTTATCATCAATACTACAGACCTCACAACCAGGATCGCGCCATGACCCCACCCCAGTCTTTGCCCTATCCCATGCAGCGCCAGGGTATTTCCCTGGCCCCCACCGAAGCCCTGATGGAAATTCCCGCCGGATATGTCAACATCATGGGCTATGTGAATGAATCGGAAGTCAACGGCCCCGGCAGTCGAGCCGTGATCTGGGTACAGGGTTGCCTGCGGGAATGTCCGGGTTGTTTTAATCCGGCCTCCTGGTCATTCGATATCAACGAACTGGTTTCGGTAGACCACCTTGTAGATCGGGTGCTGGCCAATCCCAAAAATCAGGGCGTTACCTTTTCGGGGGGAGAGCCCTTCTGGCAGGCCCCCGCCCTGGCGGAGGTGGCCCGCCGGGTCAAAGCCCATGGGTTAAACGTGATGTCGTTTACCGGTTTTACCGTAGAACGGTTGCGGTCCCACTACGGCCCTGCTGGTGCCCAGGAGTTGCTGGATCAACTCGACATTTTAATTGATGGCCCCTACGTTGAATCCGAGGCGGTTAACTCTCCTGACTCGCCGGTTTCGTCTCGCAACCAGCGGGTTCACATTTTGAATCCCGAATTTGAAAACGCCATCTCCTGGGCCAGCGACCAGCTCGAAGTCCACATTCTCAAAGATGGCAGCCGTATTTTTACCGGCTATCGGGGACAGCTCCTTCCGGATGGCTGACCCCCTGGCGTCTCCCCCTGGGGGCTCCTTCCATCGGGTTCGGTTGCTAAGGTTTTCGTTTTTTAAGCGCCTCAAGATTTTTAGTCCCAGTTTTTTTGTCTTTCACAGGAGTTGATTCCATGTCTGCGCCTTCCCTCAGTTGCTCCCTGCATACTGGCGACATCACCATGATGACCAGTGCCGACAGCCAAACCGTAACGGCCAAACGGGTCACCCGAATTGGGGCTGTGGATACCGCTGAAACCCACTGCGATCCGACGGTGCATCTGAGTCTAGAGGTCCAACATCCCGACTCTGCATCTTCAAAAAACGGCGGTTCCCTGGGGCTAATTTTGAAAGCCGAAGACGCCATCGAATTAGGCTTATCCCTTTTGGTGATGGGGTTGGGCGATGCTACCCCGGCAGAACAAGAAGTTTTGCTACAAAGGCTAAAGGAACGTCAGCAAGATGTTATTGCAGGGCGGTGCAGCGGGTAAGCTGTACCAATAATAAAAACTGGTTAAAATTCAACCTGCTCGTTATGGCTTTTACCTTTGTCTTCAAATCTTGACGAGTGAATGCGTTAAAGGCTCCAGCTCGGAGATAGTTGTTCTTTTCAGGCAACAGTCTCCGAGTTTTCATATTGGTTTGATGCCCAGTCTGCCTGCAAGAACGACAAACTGGCGATTTTGAGACTCAGCTTTCGAGACTACCGTTGCAACTCTAAAAGATCTGGAGTAAGGCTTCGTTAGCCCTTAAAAGTAACCTCAGCGCCGATATCCATTTTAGAATGTAGAACATCGACGCTGAGAATTCAAAGTCTGCCCTTAGATATCAGGCCATACAGGCTCGATGGCTACCGCGCACCAGAAGGTAGTTTCATATCCTTCGCCAGATCTTTAAAGGGGGACAGGCTAGGTCCGGGACGACGGCGACCCCTATTTGCAGAAGGAGCATTCAAATAATCGGTGGCGAAGTTGCCCACTGGCTCTGGCTTGGGCTGGATGGGCACAGGCTTGGGCGCAGGAGCAGGTGCAGGAGCACTTTCCTGAACCGCAGGCTTTTCTGCCTTCGCTGTAGCCTGCAGCTTTTCCTGGGGCGCATTGCCGCTGTCGGCATCATCAGCTTCCAGGAAGTATTCGGATTTTTTGCCGATGCCAAAAATACCAAAAACGGCCTTGAAAATGCCACCAATGACACCAAAGATGGCTCCGACAATATTTTTAATTAAACCCATGGGTAATGAATCCTCCCAACCTCTAAATGGATGTTCTCAGGTCGGGATCCAGCTACTTCCGGCACAGTCAAGCAACCAGCCACGACCCAATTCCCTTTACTGATTATCAAATTTCGTCATGCCTCTACACAAGGCAGACGAAAATCTAGATACGAAAGTTAACAAAGTCAGACCATCACAATCATGAAATTGCCATCGACACTACGCTACAAAACCTAAAGTTAGGTCTTGACGCTGTACTGGTTTCGGCCATCGGTCAAGACAGGGAGTTTTTGTAAATCACCCCATCTTTCATAATCACAAGGAAATTCTGCTCTGGGTTTTCAATCAGGCGAATATTTTCAAGGGGATTGCCATCTACCAGGAGCAAATCTGCCAGTGCTCCTTCTGCCACCATACCCAGGGTTCCGGGATAGGGGTTGCGTGGTCCAGATAGCGCCAACAATTCTGCATTGGTGCTAGTAGCCATCCTCAATACCTCCCTTGGACTGTACCAGCGGACTAGCTTTGCCAGCTTTGCCCCCTGCCGAGCAGATCCCTTGGGATTAAATAACGTATCTGTGCCCCAGGCCGTTTTGAGATTGTACTGTTTGGCCAGGTTATAGGCATTGTCGGTTCCTTCGGCGACCAGCAATTGATTCGCCCGGTTGGGAGACCCCTCTGGATAGGGGTTAGCATCCTCATCATCCAGAAAAGGCTGAATACTCAACCAAACATCATTCTCAGCCATCATCCGGGCGGTTTCCTCATCCATCAGTTGCCCATGTTCGATGGACTTAACGCCAGCCCGAATCGCCTTCTGAATTGCTCTGGGGGTGTAGGCATGGACTGCAACATAGGTGTTCCAGTCCTCAGCCGCCTCTACCGCCGCGCTTAGTTCTTCCTCGGTATATTGGGTAACGTCAATGGGGTCGTAGGCCGATGCGACCCCGCCCCCGGCCGCCAGCTTGACCTGGCTGACTCCCAGCATGAGTTGCTCCCGGGTTCTCCGCAGGACCTCGGGTACCCCATCGGCGATTGCCCCCACGCCATACTCTTCCGCTGGACTCAGTTCGGAAGTGGCCGTTCTAGGTAGCTCATCCAGTTCACGGAAGTCCCCATGGCCACCGGTTTGCGAAATCATTGCTCCAGAAGGCCAGATGCGCGGTCCCACCACATCGCCCCGGTCAATGGCTTCTTTTAACGTAAACACCGGCCCGGCCATGTCGCGAGCACTGGTAAAGCCCCGCATGAGCATGGCTGTAGCGCTTTCTCTTGCCCGCTGGAAGAGGATATCGGGAGATGTAATGGCGGCCTCCATCAATTCGTCAGGGGTTAACGTCTCCATGAACAGGTGGGTATGGGCGTCAATTAGACCGGGCATTAGCACTCGCCCTTCGCCGTTGATTCGGGTCAGCCCAATGTCTACCGGAATGGGCACAGGCTGGGTATCCATGGCCTGAATCTGATTGCCAATCACCAGCACGTTTGATGGCTCAGATAGTTGCTCTGACCTGCCGTCAAATATCCGCACATCTTCAAATAAAACTCCTTCAGGAGGCAGCCCCTGGCCAACGGCAGTAGTGGGCTGACTTTGAGCAAAGCCTGCTTGAGCGACTATTCCGAACACCACCAAGAGCAAAACTCCAAATACCAGGTTGCGGGTTTTCATAAATTTATCTCTGTGGCATGGAAGGTAAGACAATTTTCCCAGCTTTAAAAGATCACGGCTTATTAAGTTGTGAAAAGTTAAAGCGTCTTACCAGATCTTCAAAGCCGAACGGCATACTTGCTGTTTAAGCGTGGTGGCGACGCCCACCGGCCATCTATTTAGTATTCTAAGCAAGGTAAAAAAAGGGTTGGAGCATTAGCCCCAACCCTTTTGCAACTATTCAAGAGTAGACCCGGTTACGGAGCTTACTCAGATAACTGGGACAGCAACTCTTTACGCTGCTCCGCTTGAATGGTGACCTTGCCGTTTTCGTCTACATCCACCGTGGCGGTGTCGCCGTCACCGAGACGGCCCGACAGAATTTCTTCGGCCAGGGTGTCTTCCAGCAGGCGCATGATGGCGCGACGGAGGGGACGGGCTCCGTAGCTGGGGTTATAACCCTCTTCCACTAGGCGCTCCTTGAACCGTTCGGTGACCTGTAGGGCAATGTTCTTCTCGGTTAGGCGAGCGAACACTTCCTTCAGCAGGATATCGGAAATTTCCTTCACCTCATCCTTAGTCAGCTGACGGAAGACGATGATTTCATCTAGACGGTTGAGGAACTCAGGGCGGAAGTACTGCTTCAGCTCTTCGTTCACCAGGGAGCGGATGCGGTTGTACTGAGACTCGGCCTGGTCCTGCTCGAACTCGAAGCCGAGACCGCCGCCACCCTTTTCAATCACCTTAGAACCGATATTGGAGGTCATAATCAGCAGGGTGTTCTTGAAGTCCACCGTGCGGCCCTTGGCATCGGTCAGGCGACCGTCTTCCAGAATCTGCAGCAGCATGTTGAAGACGTCGGGGTGGGCCTTTTCAATCTCGTCAAACAGAACGACGGTGTAAGGCCGACGACGTACTGCTTCGGTAAGCTGACCGCCCTCGTTGTAGCCCACATAGCCCGGAGGGGAACCGATCAGCTTGGAAACAGTGTGGCGCTCCATGAATTCGGACATGTCCAGCCGAATCATGGCTTCTTCGGAACCAAAGAAGTAAGCTGCCAGGGACTTGGCCAATTCTGTCTTACCCACCCCGGTAGGACCGGAGAAGACGAAGCTGGCAATGGGTCGGTTCGGGTTCTTAAGGCCTACCCGAGCCCGACGAATCGCTCGCGAAATCGCTCTCACCGCTTCATCCTGACCAATTAAGCGCTGGTGCAGGGTGTCTTCCATGTGCAGCAGCTTCTCGGATTCGGATTCGGTTAGCTTGCTCACCGGTACGCCCGTCCAGGAAGCGACGATGTGGGCGATATCCTCTTCATCCACAACGGGGGAGGAAGAATCATCACCTTCTTCATCTTCGGCTTTCTTGTTCTGGGCAATGGCGCGAATTTCGGCCTTGATTTCCATTTCGCGATCGCGCAATTCCCCGGCCTTGTCAAAGTCCTGGGAGCGCACGGCGTTATCCTTGTCCTTCAGCACCTGGCGCAGTTCTCGATCCAGCTCCTTGGCGGCCGGGGGCAACTGGGAGTTGATCAGACGCACCCGGGAACCGGCCTCGTCGATCAGGTCGATAGCTTTGTCGGGCAGGTAGCGATCAGAGATGTACCGATCCGACAATTTAGCTGCTGCATCCAGGGCATCGTCGGAAATTTTCAGCTTGTGGTGCTGCTCGTAGCGGTCCCGCAGACCGTGGAGAATTTCAATGGTTTCATCCACGGTGGGCTCACCCACCATCACCGGCTGGAAGCGGCGCTCCAGGGCGGCATCCCGCTCGATGTGCTTACGGTACTCATCCAGGGTGGTGGCACCGATACACTGCAGCTCACCCCTAGCCAGGGCAGGCTTCAGGATGTTGGCAGCGTCAATGGCGCCCTCGGCGGCACCGGCCCCGATCAGGGTGTGGACCTCGTCGATGACCAAAATCACGTTTCCGGCGGAGCGAATTTCATCCATAATTTTTTTGAGTCGCTCTTCGAACTCACCGCGATACTTGGTGCCGGCAACCAGCAAACCAATATCGAGGGTGACGACTCGCCGGTCTTCAAGAATATCGGGCACGTCCCCATTACCGATACGCTGGGCCAGACCTTCGGCGATGGCGGTTTTACCCACACCAGGCTCACCGATTAGCACAGGGTTGTTTTTGGTGCGGCGACCTAAAATCTGGATCACCCGCTCAATTTCTTTCTGGCGACCTACCACTGGATCCAGCTTGCCTTCGGAAGCCATCTGGGTCAGGTTGGAGCCAAACTCATCCAGCGTGGGCGTTTTGGTGCGTCCTTGACTGCCCCCCGCCGAAACTTCAGCGGTTTCGCCCAGCATCCGAATCACCTGGGTGCGGACCTTCGACAGGTCTACCCCAAGATTTTCTAACACCCGGGCCGCGACCCCTTCGCCTTCGCGGATTAACCCCAGAAGCAGGTGCTCGGTGCCGATGTAGTTGTGGCCAAGCTGCCGAGCTTCCTCCAGGGAAAGTTCAAGTACACGCTTTGCTCGGGGGGTAAAGGGAATTTCGACGGCGACAAAGCCGGAACCACGGCCAATGATTTTTTCGACCTCAATCCGAGCGTCTTTAAGATTGACGCCCATGGATTTGAGAACCTTGGCTGCGACGCCAGTGCCTTCCCCAATCAACCCCAGGAGAATTTGCTCGGTGCCGACAAAGTTGTGACCCAGCCGACGAGCTTCCTCCTGAGCCAGCATGATGACTTTGATAGCTTTTTCTGTGAAGCGTTCAAACATGATGGATATTATCACCTGGTGCGTGCCGGATATGGTGATTCTAGCACAGCAAATTTTTTCGACTGTGACCTAATGAACAGAGGAATTTCACCCCTTTCTGTCGGTTATCCCACCCTCGAAAAAACGGTTGGGATCATCCCTGACCAAGGGGCACCTCGGATTGCGCCATATTTTTCCGAACCGTAAAATTTCACGGGCTGGTTCGGTTGACCGGGGCAGCCGGGTCTGCTATCTGCCATCCTTGAGTATGCAATCGACGGATGGCCTGAGTCCGCTTTAGGGCAAGCTTTGCCCCAAAATCCGTCGTTTTGAGCGAATTTTGCCACAAAATCAGCGCATCCTCCCCGTCGGGATAGTAGCGTTTCCGGTGGCCCAGGGCTTCAAAACCAAAGGACTCGTAGAGGGTAATGGCACGGCTATTTGAGGCACGCACCTCTAACGTCGCCCGCTGCAGCTCTCGCCCACAGGCATCCTCCAGCAGATTGATCAGCAGCCATCGACCCAGCCCCCGGCGATGATAGCAGGGATCGATGGCCAATACCGTAAGGTGGGCCTCATCAACAATTTCCCAGTAGCACCCGATGCCGATAATCGCTGTCGGAATGGTCGGCCAATGCCCCGTTGCCATCGCATCCATTGCATCCTTCGATGGTTCTCCGTTCGAATCCTCAATATTCTCAAAGGGCTTACCCAGAATTCGCAAACAACCGTTGGGGCTTTCCAATTCCCTTAAATAAGTCTTGGCTGACCAAAGCCCTCCCAGGGCGCGCTGGTCTAAATCGACAATGGCCGGAATGTGTTCAGGGGTGGGGGCGAAGCAGCGAATTTGCACGGGAGTCTTAGGACTGACACAGCCCTTGATTGTACACTGGTCTTTTAGGCCGATATGCGGTTCTGGTAAGTGGCAGTTTCTACGTAAAGCGTTCTGATGGTATTCACCTCTCCGACAGACATTCAAAATTCTGGCAGTCGCCAGTATCTCTCTTTTTCCAGTGGTTCAGAACCGCTGTCTCCGAATCAACAACTGCTGCCCCTGACGGCTACGGTCACCACCGATGACCATTTGGCCGTCGGTGGCTGCGACGTGATCAGGCTGGTAGAGCAGTTTGGATCTCCTTTATATATCCTCGATGAACAAACCCTGAGAACTGCCTGCCATCAATACAGGCACGGGTTTGAGCACCATTACCCCGGCGCTGCTCTGGTGCTGTATGCCTCAAAAGCCTGGAGTTGCCTGGCCGTATGCGCCATCGTTACCGCTGAGGGGCTGGGGATTGATGTGGTCTCTGGCGGCGAACTGCTCACCGCTACTAAAGCCGGAGCTGCCCCCGAAACCATCTATTTCCACGGCAATAACAAGTCGGTGGAAGAGCTGACCATGGCCCTGGACATCGGCTGCCGGGTGGTGGTGGATAACTGGTTTGAACTGAAGACCCTGGCGGCGTTGGCTACACAGCCGGGCAAGCCAGTGCCGCTCCTACTGCGGGTTACCCCCGGCATTGAGTGCCACACCCATGAATATATCCGCACCGGCCACATTGACAGCAAATTTGGCTTCGATCCGGATCAAATTACGGCGGTGTTTGAGTTTCTGACCCAGCATCCCCAGCTCAACTGTCTCGGTGTCCATGCCCACATTGGTTCACAAATCTTTGAACTGAATCCCCATGCGGATTTAGGCGAAGTGATGGCCAAATGGCTGGTGGCAGCCAAGGGATACGGTCTCACCCTGACCGAGCTGGACGTGGGCGGTGGTTTGGGCATCCGTTATACCGAGGCCGATGATCCTCCCAGTATTGATACCTGGGTCAAAACCGTCTGCAAAAGCGTGGTAGAAGCCTGTGAAGCTCACCAATTGCCCCTGCCTCGGCTGCTGTGTGAACCGGGCCGCTCCCTGGTTGGTCCCGCCTGCGTCACCGCTTATCGGGTGGGCAGCCAGAAGGTAGTTCCCGGTATTCGCACCTATGCGGCGGTGGATGGGGGAATGTCGGACAATCCCCGGCCAATCACCTATCAATCTGTCTATCGCGCTCTGGTGGCCAACCGCATGTCGGCTCCTCTGGCGGAAACCATCACCGTTGCGGGCAAGCATTGTGAATCTGGGGATATCGTGATTCAGGATGCGCCTTTGCCGGAGCTGCACACGAACGATGTGATCACCATTGCTGCCACGGGTGCCTACAATTACAGCATGGCGTCGAATTACAACCGTGTGCCCAGGCCAGCGGCGGTGCTGGTCAATAATGGCGACGCAACGTTGATTATTCGCCGCGAAACGATTCAGGATCTCCTGCGTCAGGACTGTCTGCCGGAAACTTTGAGGCCCCAACCTCAGTCTCCATAGTCGGTTAACGGTTGCGTCCGTCATCGGGTTAGCCTTTCGGCTGGCAAGCGTTGGAGAAAATCCCGCGCCCTGACTCATCAGACTGTAAAACCCGCAAGGCATCACCCCACCAAGCTGCATGAACTACCTCTGGGAGCAATGGCTGACAAACCTAGATAGGGTTAGGTTCGTGCTTCAGGCCCTGGACATCGTTCTAGTGCTGCTTCTGAGCTATGTGGTGCTGGTCATCATTGGCGAGCGGCGCACCCTGTGGATGGTGCGCGGGTTAATTTTTTTGATGCTGGCGGCGGCCACCAGTCGGTTCTTTGGCCTGCCGCTGCTGGGCTTTGTGCTGGATAAGCTGGTGATCGGCTCTGCCGTGGCCATGGCTTTTATGCTCCAGGGGGAATTTCGCCGTCTGCTGGAGCTGTTGGGCCAGGGAAGAATTTGGGAGTTGCTGAGCCCGCCTAAGGATCCGACCCCCCAGCCGGATGGGGTAATCGACGAAATTGTGGATGCCGTGAAGGAGCTTTCCCAAAACCGGACGGGAGCTTTACTGATTCTTGAAACCGATAAACCCATTGATGAGAGAGACTTTTCTGTACCGGGAGTCAAGCTCAATGCGGAAGTGTCCAAGGAATTGCTGCAGACTATTTTTCAAACCAGTACGCTGCTCCATGATGGGGCGGTGCTAATTCGGGCCTCGCGGATTGTGTCGGCGGGGGTAATTCTGCCGATTTCTGAGCGGGTGGCTTCCCGCCAGTTGGGCACTCGCCACCGGGCGGCGATGGGTATTACCGAGCGGGTGGAGCAATGTATTTGTGTGGTGGTGTCTGAAGAGACGGGCTCAATTTCCCTGGCGGAAGGTGGACTTTTAGATCGCCCTTTGACCAGCAGCCGACTACGGGGTATCCTGCGAGCGAAGTTTTCTAAGTCGGTCGAGCGCGAGGCCGTAGCCCCTCAACTCAGAAGCCTGGGACGGCGATTGGGCAGCCAGGGGTTATCCTGGTTGTTTCGGCTGTTCCGTCTGCCATCATCGGCATCTCGGGAGAAAAAATGACCACCAAGCCAAGCATCACCTACGCCTTCCCACCGGATCTCCAGCAGGACCGCATGCCCCGCCACGTTGCCGTAATTATGGATGGCAACGGACGCTGGGCTAAACGCCGTGGCCTACCCCGGATTATGGGCCATCGCCGCGGGGTGGATACCCTGAAAAAACTGCTGCGCTGCTGCCGGGATTGGGGTATTGAAGCCCTGACCGCCTATGCCTTTTCCACCGAAAACTGGGGTCGCCCCACCGAAGAAGTAGACTTTTTGATGACTCTGTTTGAGCGAGTGCTGCGGCAGGAGCTGATGGAAATGATGGCCGAGGATGTGCGGATCCGCTTTGTGGGAAATCTGGATGCCCTGCCGGCCTCGTTGCAGGGTGAGATTGACCATGCCGTCAACCAAACGAAGGAAAATCGGGGCATCAACTTTACGGTGGCGACCAACTACGGTGGACGCCATGAGATTGTGCAGGCCTGTCAGGCGATCGCGAAACAGGTGCAAAAGGGCGAGCTGAGGCCAGAGGACATTAACGAGGACCTGTTCAGCCATCATCTGTATACATCAGAAATTGTTGACCCCGACCTGCTGATTCGCACCAGCGGCGAAATGCGCATCAGCAATTTTTTACTCTGGCAGTTGGCCTATGCCGAGATTTACGTGACCGATGCCCTGTGGCCGGATTTCGACAGTACGGAGTTTCATCGGGCGATTGCGGCCTATCAGCAGCGCGATCGCAGATTTGGCAAAGTGAAGACTTGAGATTGTCCTAACCATAAGGTTGTTGGCGATGCCTTACCGAAGGGGGCAAAAATCTTAATTATGTCGCAGACCCAGCCCAGCCCAAATCATGGAAGCAAAGAGGGTTTTTCCCTGACGGCTGAGCAAGAGGCCGCCCTGGAAGCGCTGGATACCTTTTTGCAGGGGGATGAGAAGCTTTACCTGCTGACCGGCTATGCCGGCACTGGCAAAACGACCCTGCTGCAACTGTTCATCCGTAACCTGCGGGACCGGGGTGATCAGCGTAGTATTGTGCTGTCCGCCTTCAGCAATAAGGCCACCAAGGTGCTCAAGGCCATGGCTGACCAGTGGGGGTTGGATATCGACGCGATGACCTGCTGCAAGTTGCTGGGGCTGCGCCCTGTCATCAACGAGGAGGATGGCAAACAGGTTTTCCAGCCCGACCGCAAGCAGGCCAGCCAGATCGACCGCTACCGCCTGGTGATTGTGGATGAATGTTCCATGGTCAACGAAGAACTGTGGGATCTGCTGGTGAATGCGGTCTCTGATTTATACCAGCGCACCCAGATTCTGTTTGTGGGTGACTCGGCTCAGCTGCCCCCGGTAAATGAGCAGGAGTCCGCCTGTTTTCGGCAGATTTACCACAAGTCTGAGCTGACGGAAGTGGTGCGCTACGGCGGAGCTATCGGGGTAATTGCAGAAAATATTCGGCGGAATTTGGATCGCGATCGCATCCCCCACTTCACCACCGACACCAACTCCGACAAGACCGAAGGCTGCTTCGTGCTTCCCGGACAGATTTGGGAATCTCTGCTACTTAAAGCTTTTACCAGCCAGGCCTATCAAGATAGTTCCGATCAGGTGCGAGCCCTGGCCTATACTAACCGGCGGGTAAATCAGCTCAACCGCAAAATTCGGAGCGCGATTTATGGTCCTAACGCCAGCCGTTTTGTGCCGGGGGAACGGCTGATTGCTATCAATCCCTGCCTGGAAGAGGAGGCTATTGTGCTGCCCACCTCGGCAGAATGCGAAGTGCTCTATGTCGCCAGGGCCCGTGACGGGGAATGGCCCATCTGGATGCTGGAAGTGGAGACCGAAGAAGGCGACTTCAAAACTCTGAGAGTTCTCCACGAATCTGGTATTGCTGAATTCAACGCCAAAATGGAATTCCTGGCTAAGGAAAAACGCTGGATGGAATTCTGGGACCAGAAGCAGCGCTTTCATGAAGTGGATTACGCCTACAGCCTTACCATCCACAAAAGCCAGGGGTCGACCTTTCAGGATGTGTTCGTGGATGTACCGTCTATGCAGGTAAACCGCAATGTGGTGGAGCGCAACCAGCTCTGCTACGTGGCGTTTACGAGAGCAGCGAAGCGGCTGTTTTTGTATCAGTGATATGGTTTATCAATCGAAAAGACTTGTTTGGTACGTTAGGAGATTGCTGAGGTAAAAAAGTACCAGCCGGAGGGGCGAAGCATCTGGCTCAAAACTTTTTGGGTAGTCGTGTTAATGTCCTACCAGATGCTTCGCCCTTACGAGAAACTTCGAAGAGTCAGTAGTTCTCTTTCCCTAACCACTTCAGCAACGACCACCTGGGCTGGAATAGACTCTAAAATCTCGATCAAATATCCCGATGCACAAAAGTTCAAAACACAACAGGCATCAAGAACCACATGGGAGTGTTTAATTTCCATGATTTATCTCCCAATCCTCTATGCCTGACGCAGATCTAGATGAGCAGATTCGTCCAATATGCCGCTGGAATATTCGCGTAATGATTCTGCTATGCGGCGAGCCTCTAGGCGATCTACACCGAGGAATTCTGCAAAGCGGCCTTCAGTTATCAGTCCTTGAAACCAATGCACAACCCTGGGCAGCCGCACAACACTACATCTCCGGCGGCAGCAACCGGTAGCCTGGTTTGCAGCCTCAGCATCAGAAACAGGTACGCTAATGGCTGGGCTATGAATACCAGTTCCGTTGAATCAGGTCTCCTATGAAAATTCGTTCGTTTGCCGCTGTCGGATTATGCTTGCTGGTCATCGGCGGATGCCGCCCCGCCCCAGATTCTCAGGTGACGGAACCGGGGGCCGAAACTACCGAATCCGCTACGGCAGACGACACCCTGCGGCTGCTCTACTGGCAGGCCCCCACCATCCTCAACCCCCACTTTTCCAGCGGTTTTAAAGACTCCGAAGCCAGCCGTATCACCCTGGAACCTCTGGCCAGCTTCGACGCCGAAGGCAATATGGTGCTGTTCCTGGCGGCGGAAGAGCCCACCCTGGAAAATGGCGGTGTCTCCGAAGACGGGCGCACCGTCACCTGGACGCTGAAGGAAGACATCCTCTGGTCTGACGGTACCCCCTTCACCGCTGAGGATGTGGCCTTTACCTACGAGTTCATCGCCAATCCGGAGGTGGCCAGCAACACCGCCGGTACCTACGAAACCATCGAATCGGTGGAAGCCCTGGATGACACCACCGTCCAGATCACCTTTACAGAGCCCAACCCTGCCTGGTATCTGGTGTTTACCGGCACCCAGGGGATGGTGCTGCCCAAGCACATGTTTGAGGAGTACAACGGGGCCAACGGTCGCGAAGCCCCCGCCAACACCATGCCCATCGGCACCGGTCCCTATCGCGTGGTGGACTTCACCCCAGGGGATGTGGTGGTCTACGAAGCCAACCCCAACTATCGAGATGCTGACTCCCTGGCCTTCAGCCGAGTCGAGCTGAAAGGGGGAGGGGATGCCACCTCCGCCGCCCGGGCTGTGCTGCAGACCGGCGATGTGGACTACGCCTACAACCTGCAGGTGGAAGCCAACGTGCTGGAGCAGCTTTCCCAGGGGGGACAGGGGGAGGTCGTCACCAACTTTGGCTCCCTGATCGAGCGGATTGTGCTCAACTTCACCGACCCCAACCAGGCTACGGCAGATGGTGAGGTATCCAGTGTGGAGTTTCCCCACCCCTACTTGAGCGATCCTCAGGTGCGGGAGGCATTAGCTTTGGCCATGGACCGAGATACCATCGCCGAGCAGCTGTATGGACCCACAGGTCAGGCTACGGCCAATTTCCTGGTAGCTCCAGAACCCTTCCGCTCTCCCAATAATGAATTCTCCTATGACCTGGAGCAGGCTGCTGCTCTGCTGGATGAAGCTGGGTGGACCGATACCAACGGCAACGGTACCCGCGACAAAGATGGTCAGGAAATGGAGATGGTGTTTCAGACCTCGGTCAATCCGGTGCGCCAGAAAACCCAGGAAATCGTTAAACAATCTCTGGAAGATTTAGGGATTGGTGTGGAACTCAAGAGCATCGACGCCAGCGTCTATTTTTCCGGCGACCCGGCCAGTCGGGAAACCCTGGAGCGCTTCCAGGCAGATATCCAGATGTTTACGACCGGCAACACCAACCCCGACCCCGGTTCCTACATGAAGACCTACACCTGCGGCGAAATCACCCAGAAGGAGAATAACTGGACCAAAACCAACTACTCGCGCTACTGCAACCCTGAGTATGATGCCCTCTGGCAGCAATCCACCACTGAGCTAGATCCAGCAGTACGGCAGGACCTGTTTATCCAAATGAACGACATGCTGATTGACGAGGTGGCAGTCATTCCCCTGGTACACCGGGCCGATGCGGTCGGTGTGAGCAATCGCCTGGCGGGGATCAACCTTACCCCCTGGGACCTGGGTCCCTGGAATATTGCCGAATGGCGGCGTCCCTAGGGGAAAATGCCGTACTCGGGGAGGATGGCGGGACTGCTTACAACCTGGAGGATCGGGGAAATGACTCCTTCAGCCTGTTTTCCTTCAGTGACATGGCATCCTTCCTTAGACGTTCATTTTTTGGCCTGGCGGCTGGCTTTTGCTTTGCCGGGTTATTTGCCTGTAACCCATCTCCCTCCTCACGACCAGCCACTGCGATGGTCGAGGGACCTGTCCTGCTGGTGGTGATCAGGTGCTGAGAATTACCCGTTAGTCGTGTACCACCGAAATCATCTTCCCCCTCCCTTGCGCTTGCGTGCTCCCTCTCCCTCGCTCCCTTGTCAAAATCAAAGCCGAATATCCGGCCCCACTAGATCCGACAGCTTCTCGACGCCATAGAGCAGCATGGCAATGCGCTCCAGGCCCAGACCCCAGGCTACGGTAGATTTATCTCCACAGCCCAGGGGTTCCAGCATTTCTTGCCGAAACAGGCCGGAATTGCCCACTTCGATATAGCGATCGCTGGGGGGATAGTAGGCCAGCACCTCCAGGGAAGGTTCGGTATAGGGGTTGTAGGTGGGTTTGAATTTGAGGTGTTGGAAGCCCAGGCGTTCGTAGAAATAGGTGAGATAGCCCATCAGGGTGCGCACGCTGAGCAGTTCGCCGACGACAACCCCTTCAATTTGGTGAAACTCCGCCAGGTGAGTACGGTCGACGGTTTCATTGCGGAACACTTTGTCGATCGAGAAATATTTGCCGTCTTTACCCTTAAGTTGATGCAACCGGCGGGCGGTGGATGTGGTGGTGTGAGCCCTGAGAATAGCGCGGCTGGCTTCGGTTTCGGTCCATTCTCCGCCGTAGTTGGCTTCATGGACCTGCTTGACCTGGTCGATCAGGGTTTGGTCCTCAGGCAGGGGTACATGTTGGGGATTGGACAAATAAAACGTATCCTGCATTTCCCGAGCGGGGTGATCCTGGGGTGTAAATAGAGCGTCGAAGTTCCAAAAGGCAGATTCCACAATGTAGCCCGACATTTCATCGAAGCCCATGTTGAGGAAAATATCTCGGACTCGCTGAATACACTGGGTCAAAATTGTGGGCCGACCGTAGGGAATGTCGGGCACATGGGTATGAATGTCGTAAGGTTTGAGATCCACCTGTCGCCACTGTCCAGATAGCAGCAGTTCGCTGGTCAGGGCAGTAACCATGGGCTTCAGGTCCAGGGCTTGCAGGGCCGGGAGCACGGTGAGTCGATAGTCGAGGTCAACGTGCTGGGTGATCCATCCCTGCTGGTGTAACCACTCCAGTTGGTTGGCCAATACCGGCTCAATGGGGGCATGGGTCGCCACCGTTTCGAAGGCCTGTTGGCGGTTTTGAAATTCCCTGAGAACTCCAGGTTTGAGCACATTTACTCTGGCTCCATCTCCCTGATCCATGACATCGACCGCGGCCTCTCGCCGCAGGGCCCCAAAACTGAGGCTAAAGGCTGGTCCTAAGGCAGTTTGCAAACTGCCCCAGTCGGTGGTGCCGGCCAGAATTTGCTCAGCCAGTTGGACCCCAGGCAGCTTACCGTCCAGTTCTTTGCCTCTGGCGGTAAGTACCCAGGTGGTTTGAGCATGCTCTTGCCACTGCACGTAGCCCTCCAGGGCACCGCTGAGCAAAAAGCCTTTGATGAAGTTGAAGTCGAAGCCGTGGTGGGCGCAGTGCGATCGCAAACTTTCCACGGATTTCTGCTGTTGTAGGAGCAGCAAAAACTGCCGCTGCTTTCCGGAGAGTTGGGGCAAATCCAGCATGACAAAGGCCATTGACCATAACCGTACTCTGTCATCTTAATTTTGCCTGGGCAAGGCTGAGGTAAATCAAAGATTCAGGTAGCCCAAAACAGGGATCTGAACCCTGGGCATCCCCACCCAGCAGCTCAAGAAAACATGAATCTCGATCAGGTCCTCGTGATTTTGATGCGTTTGTACTAGTGATGAGGCATGATTTTACAGACTGCGCTATCCCTGGGGGTGCTTGAAACACCTCAACGCTAGGGTTGTTACTTCTTTGTAAAGCTTATGCCAGACTCAGTAATTACCGATAAACTACCCACAAATGACCGCTTATGCTGTCTTCAATCTCTACCTCCGGCCCCCACCATGTCAGCTGCTAAGCACCACCAACTGATTGAATTTTTGCAGACTGATCTGGCAATTCCAGCAGACTCTATCGCTCTGGCGACGCGGCAGGCCACGGAAGTTCCGGGTATGTTGCCCATCGTTTTATGGAAGTACGGTCTGGTCAGTCTCTATCAGCTGGAGCAGATTTTTGACTGGCTGGAAAGCTGTCCCTCTACCTAATGCTTAGAATCAGAAAGGGGCTGGCTCTAATAAGAACTGCAAAGGACGCCGATAAGGACTAAGCGCTGGCAAGCTCGAGTCGCCCGCCCATGGGCACCAGCCGAAGGATAAAGACCTGCTTCAGGGACGAGACAGCGGGGCACTGAAATTTTTGCTCTTTGCAGGGGGCTCGTCCCTTTTTGCGGCGGCATTTTCAGGGCATTCATTCCCCATGACTACCGAAAGCTGTCTGGGTTCAGGGGGCGTCCGCTAGGGGTATTGCCCGTGAGATGAGTGCCCGTGCCGCCGTCTTCAGGAGCCAGAAAGGGTTTGAGGTTGATGCCGCTGGGACCCAAGGTTGCAGGGGTGGAGGATGGCGAAGAACCTAAAACTTGACCAATCTGATCCAGGATATTGCTATCACCGCCAACGAAAGTATTGACCCCCTGGGTTTGCTGTCCAGAATCGGCCAGGGTGAGGTTTTCAAACACCTGGTCACGGGTGGCCAAAGGATCTTGCCCTGCTGGCACCGTAAAGACAATGCGGCAATTGGGGGCCGATTCCGTGGTGACGCAAACGACGTTATATCCATTTTCGATGCCGGTTTGTAGTTCCAACAGGCCATCGGGGCGGTAGTTTTCCAGTCGGGCGCTGATTTCATTACATCGCCGTTGGGCCGACCAATTGTTGCCCATATCACTGGGAACAGCCCAGGGATAGGCCTGTTCAGTCTGGCTTTCGGGGGTGTACATCACGGTGTACTGGCCGTTGTGCATCTGGCAGGTAAACCGTGGAGACGTCGCCGTGGTAGTCTCTCTAGCGGGTTCAGTGGTTTCAGACTCTGTACTGGCTTCTTCGGCATTCGTTGGCTCAGACGAAGTTTCAGTTTCGTCAGGATCTTGAGAGGTTTGAGCGTTAGCGGAAAGACCGGCATAGGGGACCAGCAGTAAGGTCGCAATGCTGGTGCTAGCAGCAAGGGTGGCCAAACGTTTGCCAGATAAAGAAACCATAGATTGATACCTCTGGTAAGCAAGGGTCTGTTTTTAGAGAACCCAATGGAGCAGGAAATAGAGAATAGCTGTGAAATTTTGTAAGGTTGCTTAACGATTTTCCGCCCCGAGGACGTGTTGATTAAATTGTGAATTTAAAGCAAAGAGTTCTTTAAACCTACAAAATCAATGACGTTACAGTTTCGCGCTGTGTGACAGTTTCAAAGCCGCCGCCTACGAATTTACACCGTTAATTTTGGTTAAGTTATATCGGTTTAATCCGTAAAATATGGGGTTGAGCTGGGAAATCTAATAGCGAAATCGATCATTCGGTACCCAGCTATGAGTGAATACACAGGGATGACCCCAACGGTCATCGTCGGTCTTGGTGGAACCGGTAAGGAAATTCTGATCAAGATTCGCCGGATGATTGTGGAGCAATACGGGTCCCTGGATGCCCTGCCGATTGTCTCCTTTCTGCACATCGACACCGAGCAGAACGCCAAAGTCTCTGAACCCCAGACGGTCCTCAAGCAGGACATTTCCCTGCGACCGATTGAGCAGATCTGGGCCAAGGTGGAAGACGCTAAGGCGATTTTGAACAAGCTCTCGTCCTACAGCTACCTGGAAGAGTGGTTTCCCGGTGAGCTGAAGGGTACCGATTCAATTCTGGCCGGGGCGGGGCAGATCCGTTCCCTGGGGCGGTTTGCCTTTGCCCTCAACTACCAGCTGATTAAGGACTATTTCACGAAAGCCAAGGGCCGCATCGTTGGCCATGAAAAATACATGCTCGACCGCTGGAAGGTCCAGCTGGATAAGGGCGTCAACATCTTTGTGGTGTGCTCCCTGTCCGGCGGCACCGGTTCCGGTATGGTGATGGACCTGGCCTACAACCTGCGGGACTGGGTGCCCCCCTCCGAGCTGCCCCAGACCTGTGCTTTTCTGGTGCTGCCGGGGGCGTTTTCGGGCCTGGGGGATCGGGTCATTGCCAATGCCTATGCGGCCCTGATGGAGCTGAACCACTACTCCCGCAACGACACCCGGTTTGATGTGCAGTACAGCGACAGCCAGTCCGACCGCATCACGGCCCAGACCGGGCAGGATTTGCCCTTCAACTTCACCTACCTGGTGGGCAACAACAACGACAAGGTCACCTTCCCCGCCCTGGGGGCGGTGCTGGAAATGGTGGCCCAGAACGTCTTTCTGGACTTTACCTCGGGCTTCAGCCAGTACAAAAAGCTGGTGCGGGATAACGTCCGCAAACACTGGGCCAGCCCCGATGCGTTGGGCTATCCCCAAAACTTCATGAGCTTTGGCCTGTCGAGCATTGAGTTCCCGGTAGAGCGGGTGCTGAACGCCTGTTCTGCCCGCCTCGCCGCCCGCCTGGTGGACTGGTGGAGCAACCCCACCCCGGCCCCCTCCGCCATGTCGGACCTGATTCGCACGGAAATTCTGCCGGGGCTGTTTCTGGCGGAAACCGAGCACGACCACCAGATTATCGACAGCATCAGCCTGGGGGACAACAAAAAGCCCTATGCCAAGGAAGTGGCCGACTGGGTGGCCAGCATCCGCAAGCGCCGCAACGACCTGAACATTCCCTTCGAAAACCTGCAGCGGTTCATTTCCAACGAGCAGGAGAAGTACGCCCCCCACTTCCACGACAGCGGCACCGACCCGAAACGGTGGAGCGACTACTTCCAGAAAATGTGGGACAACGTCAGCTGGCTCATCCCCGAAAAGCGCAAAGAACTGCGGGAAGCGGTGTACCAGATGGTGGAAGACCGCTTCCGGGGACCCAAGTTCACCCGGCAGTTTTTGGAGGTGCTGATTGAGGTGTTTACCGACTTCCGCAGCAAGTTTGAGCAGGACCGGCAGAAGTACTGGCTGCCCCGCGAACGGTCGGCCCAGAATGCCCTGCAGACCCTGCTAAAGCAGATCGACAACCACGCCCAGCAGTTCATGATGCTGAACCGCAAGAAGGTGATTGAAGATGATTTTCAGGCGATTATGCAGGCCCTGGAGTCCATCTATGTCTCAAAGGTACAGGTCAAAGCCCGCACCCTCGGCACCATGCTGCTGGACGGGCTGCGGGAAGAAATCGACCAGCTGCTGGTGGACCTGACTGCTTTTGAGGGGGTGTTGGAGACCGTTCACTTTCAGCTCAAAGACAAAGAACAGGTTTACACCCGCGAAACCCGGGGGCTGACGGTCAACGGCATCCTCCTCTACGACGACAAAGAAATCGCCGCCGCCTACGACAAGACCGTCGCCGATAAGGAGGAAACCCTGTGCCAGACCCTCTCTCAGCAGATTCTGGAAGAACTTCAAATCCGGCTGTTTGGTCTGTACGAATACGACGCCCTGAAAACCAAAGACCTGTACCAGCGGCTGCTGGGCCAGGCTATGGATGTGTTCCGCAGGAGCAGCCAGCTCGACATTTCCACCGCCCGCAAGTTCCTGGAGCAGTACCCCACCGTTGAGCAGCAGGAAGCCCAGATCAAGACGACTTTCGAGAAGTCGGAACCCTTTCTGCGCCTGAGCCAGGAGCAGAAAAAGCTGGGCTGGGAAGACAAGCTGGAGAAATACCAGAAGCTGGTGGGCATCCAGGGGGGCAGCAAGCCCACGGACCCGGCGGTGGGCATGATTCTGCCGATGATCCGCAAGACCAGCACGGTGACGGAACAGGAAATTCGCCCCCTCAACGACCCCTACCATATCTTCTTTGTGCAGGAGCTGGGGGCCTTTCCCCTGCGGCTGATTGAGGGCATGGAGCGGATGCGATCCCTCTATCGGGCGGTGACCCAGGCGGATAAGAACCCCCTCCACACCCACCAGGACTTCCGCCAGTTCAAAGACATCATGCCGGAAACCTCCAACGAGCGCCAGGCCCGATACAACCTGATGCTGGCCCTGGCCCTGGGGCTGGTGCGCCAGGAAGACAACCGCATCAGCGGCTTTGCCGAGGTCAAGTTTACCTACCGGGAAAAGCAGACCGGCTTCGATAAGACCGAAGTGCTGGGGGCCACCTGGCAGGAAGCCGAAGACTACCTGCTGACGGACCAGAATCGACGAGTAGCGGAACTGCTGGATGAGGCCATCCGCGCCATTGGCGAACAGGCCGTCACCAAGTACGAAAAGCAAAACCTCTACGACCAGTTGATGACCTACCTGGGTCACCAGGAGCAGACCATCCCCGGCGGGCGGGACAGCCCGGACTATCAGCGCATCCATGAGGCGGTTTCGGACTTTGTGAAAAGCCACCGGCTGTTTATGGCTTCTGAGGGTTCCACCAATCGGTCAATCATGTCTCAGCCAGACACGTTAGCAGGGAGTTCTGCGGGGGCGGCTTTGTCTACGAATTTTACATCCAGGACCAGTGAATCAGGTTCATCCTCTGAAGACCTGGAGAAATACACCAAGCTGGTGGAAACCTGCTACCGACGGGGCACTCCTTCAGAAACGGAGCTGCACCTGCTGGAGACCTTCCAGAAGAAGTACGGCATTGCTCCAGATATGGCCCAGGCCATTGCCGCCCAATTTGCCCCCCAGGACACCATCGAGCAGGCCGCCGCTGAATTTGGCCTGATGTTCCGGGCCTTCCTCGATAACGACGGCGAAATTGACCTGGCAGAACAGGCCCAACTGCTGGAGCTGCAGGAAGAGCTGGGGCTGACGAATGACCAGGTCGAAACCATCGAAACCAACATCCGCGAAGAACTGAGCCGTTTGTAAACCCTCATCTTTAAGGAAAGAGCACCTCCCCAGAAGGCATCCTCAGCACCGTAGGTTGGGTGAAGCGCCAGCGGAACCCAACATTTCCCACTATCTGTAGGGGGGGCTCTGCCTACCAGTCCCAACTCAGCAAAATCCGCTATCCGTAGGCTCTGCCCACCGACCCCAACTCAGCAAAATCTGCCCCTACAGTCCAAACCCCGGAGAATTCCCATGACAGACAATTCCAACCACGTCACCTGCCCAAAATGTGGATACGAAGAAAACTCAATTTCGGCCCAAAAGTGCGAAATTTGCGGTCAGGCGCTGAAAAAGAGTAGTCCGCTACCGGCTGTCATCGCTGGGGTCAGCGCGGTGGCCATGCTGGGGGGATTGGGCTACTTCGGCTACAACATGTTTGCCGCCCTGAAAGGGAGCAATCCTCCTGCGGATCAGACTGCGGCAGCTACCGTTCCCGCTACGACGGACGCTCAACCAGGGGCTCAGCCAACGGCCCAACCCACACCAAACGATACTCTCGTCTCTAGCCAGCCTGCCGATGTTTCCACTGCGCTGAGCTGGGGCGAGCGGGTGCTGTTTACCGATGCTCCCAATGCCGATATGCAGACCGGGGCTACGGCCTTTGCTGCAGGCGACTATGCCACGGCTTCCGCAAAGTTTGCAGCGGTGCGTCAGGCGGTGCGGAATGACCCCGAGGCGTTGATTTATCTAAACAATGCTCGGATTGGTACGGGGTCAGCCCTGGGGATTGCAGCGGTGGTGCCCATCGCCGATACCCCCAATGCGGCTCGGGAATTGCTAAGGGGTGTAGCCCAGGCTCAGGAAGAAGCCATCCAGGCGGGAGTGTCCGTCAAAGTACTGATTGCCGATGATGGCAACGATGGGGATAAGGCGGCGGCGATCGCAACCGCTTTGGTCAAAGATCCCGCCATCGTCGGCGTCATTGGCCACGGCACCAGCGCTACGACCCTGGCGGCGGCTCCCATCTACCAACAGGGCCAGCTACCGATGATTGCCCCCACCAGCACCAGCACCGAACTGGCAACCCTACCCAGGGAAGGGAGCAATTTCGTCTTCCGGGTCATCCCCAGCGATCAGTTTTCGGGAACTTCGCTGGTCCGGCACATGCTGTCTGCGGGTAAGACCAGGCCCATCGTGTTCTACAACTCCCAAAGTTCCTACAGCAAATCCCTGCAGGAAGCCCTGTCAACAACATTAGGGCTGGAGGGAGGCCAGGTTGCCAAGCTGGTGGATCTGTCCCAGGGCAACCCGCCAGCAGAACTCGCGGGCAGTGGGGCAGACTCCATCGTTCTGCTGCCGAACTCTTCCACCTTTGACCAGGCCATTGCTGTGGCCAAAGCTAATCAAGGACAGCTCCCCATCTGGGCTGGGGACGCTTTCTACCGCATTGAAGCCCTACAAAAGGGAGGAGCCAGCCTGACCAATGCCGTCGTGGTGGTGCCCTGGCATCCTCAAAAAGCAGACACCAAGTTTACCCAGGCATCCGCCAGTCTTTGGGGCGGCGACATTAACTGGCGTACAGCCCTCAGCTACGATGCGTTTCAGGCCCTGCGGTCAGCTCGATCTACGGGCAATGTGACTCCTGACATGGGAACTCAAGGTCGCGTTCCCCTGGGGCAAGCCCTAGCCGGACAGGGCTTCACCGCTGTAGGAACGACGGGACCTATTAGCTTTTTGCCGTCGGGCGATCGCAACAGCAATGTCCTGCTGGTGAAAGTTCAGCCCGGCAGTCGTTCTGGCACAGGGTTTGATTTTGTGCCGTTTTAAGGAGAAACACCCCAGGGTTCTTAGGTAATTCTGGGCTCAGGATAAGGGAAGACCGCTGAGATTTTGCTGCAACAATCCCCTCCTGGGAGGGGTAGGGGTGGGTGGGTCAATTATGGCGATGAGCTTTTTTATCCTGGGAGATGTGGAATATTTGCGGTTGTAGACTTAACCCACCCCGGCCTTCGGCCACCCATCCGTGGAGGGGAAATTGTCAACCTCCTGGCCATTTGAAGGGTTTACCCAACTGAGGTTGGATTTTGATTACGGCAAAGATTCACACGCCACTCCATCGCTGTCGCCATCCAGAAAATGAGGATCTCCGGGCGTGCCATCCAGCACCGCCTGGGCCTCAGCCTGGGTAGCAAAATCGCCGCAGTCGCAGTCGCTCTGCAGACAGGGGAGAGATGCATCCGCAGAGGGCTGACTATCAGGAGATTGCGTGGTGACTCCCCGGCGAAAGTCCCACGGCAGGATGGGATTGGCCTGGGACCAGAAGTTGAGCTGGTGAGATCGCGCATTCGCCTCCGCCTGAAGATACGCCTGCTGATTCGGCGCACAGCCGGAAAGATACTCCCGATAGACCACCGAATATCCTTCCGCTACCAGCTGCAGGCCAACGGA
>CAZPYG010000002.1:93299-124310 GCA_964590465.1 uncultured bacterium
CCTGACCCGTAGCGTGTCCCCATCCCCCGTGCTGATGACTTGGGGCATTTGGTTCACGGACTGGAAAAACGCATCTGCTGCCCTTTGGCCGTTCTGGAACTCTGAGGCTGAAGTTCGAAGTTCTGCAGTGGGTTCAGACGAAACTAAACCCACCGCAGCACAGCTACTGATTGTCCAGGTCAAAAAAGGGGAGAAGATTCCAAGGAAAAGTCGTTTCTTCCTCATCGGCTTAAGCTTCAACGGAAATATCTTTAGGCGAATGTCACTGAATTAAGGCTGGTGGGCAGAGCCCACCCTACGGCAGATAAGGGCTTTCGGCGATTTACAGGAGTCGATGCCAGCAATTCTCATTTTGGGTCGCCGCCGTTCGGCCTGAGCGGTATTACATCCTCTTGAAAGCCATATTGAGAATTGCTGAGTCGATGCAGGCTGATTTCAATGCTGTTCATCTTCGGGCCACTCCAGGGCCCAATGCCCCAGCAAACCCGTGCGGAAGTCGTTGAGCACCCGCTGGGCCGTGCGTTCCAGGTCGTCCTGAAACTTTAAGGCTGCCAACTCGCTGATAAATCCTTCACCGGTTTGATCAGACAGATCCATCCCGTAACGCTCCTGCAGGGTCTGGTCATAGGTTCCATCCGGTCGTTTGGTCTGTAATTCCTTCACCAGATCCAGGAATTTGGCCGCAATCCGCTGCGTGTCGTAGGCGGCTTGACCAATGTCGTCGCAAATGGCCAATTTTAAGGCGGCATCCTGGTTATCCAACCGGGATGGAATGACCCCGGGGGCATCCAGTAAATCAAGCTCTTCCGACATTCTTACCCAGCGGAGCTGACGAGTAACCCCGGCTCGGCGGGCACTTGCCACCACCTTGCGGTTCAGGAGCCGGTTGATTAAGGCTGACTTACCCACATTGGGGAAACCAATCACCACCGCTCGAACCGGGCGGGGCCTCATGCCGCGAGCTTTGCGCCGTTGATTAACGGCTTCTCCGGCTGCCTGGGCAACTTTTGCGATCGCCTTTACCCCCTTCCCCTGCTGCGCATTGGTAAACACCGGGCGTTCCCCCTGGTCCCTGAACCAGGCTTCCCAGGCCTCTCTAGCCTCCGCCGAGATCATGTCCACCCGGTTTAAGACCAGTACCCGTCCTTTCTCACCGGCCCACTCCTGCATCTGGGGATGATGGGTGGCCATGGGAATCCGCGCGTCCCGTACCTCCAACACCACATCCACCCGTTTGAGCTGCTCTAGCAGAGCCTTTTCTGCCTTGGCGATATGGCCGGGGTACCACTGGATTTCGGGGGTAGGCATGGGTAGGCGGGTAGGTGAGTAGATGGGTGGGTAGGTGAGTACAGGGTGCAGGGTGCAGGGTATGAGGTGTCTGACATTACCAAAAATCCAAAGCTTTAAACCTTGAACCTTAACCCTTGAATCCTTCACCCCCTCACTTACCCCCTACGGAATAATTAACACCGGACAGGGCGACAGGTTGATCACCCGATTGGTTACGCTTTCCGCCTGGACCTCTTCGATCAGGCCGACGCCCCGGCAGCCCATGACAATTAAATCGGTGTTGAGTTCATCGGCCACGTCGCAAATCACAAAGGCGGGTTGGCCCTCTCGTTCGATGACTTCGGTTTCAATAGATTGGCTGGCAAATAGGTCTTTCGCCTGCCCCAGCAGCTGGGCCACTGCCTCTGGAGAGGTTTGCCCTGAGGAGGACTGCCCGGGGGGATCCTCGCTGGCCTCGATCACTGAGAGCAAAACCAGACGGCTGTCGTGGTATTTGACCAACTCAGCCACCTTGGCGATGGCCTGCTGGGACTCAGAACTCATATCGATGGGAAATAGAACCGTCTTAAACATAGCTGTATTGAAGTGAACTCAGTCTCCGGTAGAATGAGTGCGGTAATAGGTAAATATTACGACAGACAGGCAGCGCTACTTAAGTTCTAGCGGCAACCCTCAGATCTACCTTAGACAAGGTCTAGCCTGCTTTTGTAGAAGCTGTGCATAACGTAATAAATGAAGACTTAAATAGTTTTGGGAGGTTTATCTCTGTGGCTAAAAAATCGGTGGCAAGCTTAACCGCAGCCGACGTATCGGGGAAGCGGGTTCTGGTGCGGGCTGACTTTAATGTACCTCTCGACGACCCGGGCAACATTACAGACGATACCCGCATTCGGGCTGCCCTGCCGACCATTCAGGACTTGACCGGCAAGGGCGGCAGGGTTGTTCTCACCAGCCACTTTGGCCGTCCCAAGGGTAAGGTGGTCGACAGCATGCGTCTGACCCCCGTAGCCAAGCGCCTCAGCGAACTGCTGGGGCAAGACGTGGTCAAGTGTAATGACTGTATTGGGGATGAGGTCGCTGCGGCCATTAACGGGTTGACCAATGGTCAGGTTGCTCTGCTGGAAAATGTCCGCTTCTATGCTGGAGAAGAGGCCAACGATCCCGAATTCGCCAAGCAGCTGGCAGCAAATGCCGACCTGTATGTGAATGATGCCTTCGGTACCGCTCACCGGGCCCATGCCTCCACTGCCGGAGTCACCGAGTACCTCAGCCCCTCCGTTGCGGGTTACCTGATCGAAAAAGAGCTTGAGTACCTGCAGAACGCCATTGAGAATCCTCAAAAACCCCTGGCGGCCATTATTGGCGGATCCAAAGTATCCAGCAAAATCGGCGTTATTGAAACCCTGCTCGATAAGGTCGATAAGCTGCTGATTGGCGGCGGCATGATTTTCACCTTCTACAAAGCGCGGGGCTTGAGCGTCGGTAAATCTCTGGTAGAAGAAGACAAGCTGGAACTGGCCAAGTCCCTGGAAGCCAAAGCTAAAGAGAAGGGGGTTGACCTGCTGCTGCCCACCGATGTTGTCATAGCTGATAACTTCGCAGCCGATGCCAATGACCAGACCGTCAGCATTGAAGCCATCCCCGACGGTTGGATGGGGCTGGACATCGGTCCTGATTCCATCAAAGTCTTCCAGGACGCTCTGAAGCAGTGCAAGAGCGTGATCTGGAATGGTCCTATGGGTGTGTTTGAATTTGACAAGTTTGCTAAGGGTACCGAAGCCATTGCCAACACTTTGTCTGAACTCACCGACCAGGGCGTCATCACGATCATTGGTGGGGGTGATTCTGTTGCAGCGGTGGAAAAAGTCGGGGTGGCCGATAAGATGAGCCACATTTCCACGGGTGGCGGTGCCAGTTTGGAATTGCTAGAGGGCAAAACTCTGCCGGGTATCGCAGCCCTGGACGATGCCTAGAACGCCCGCATGCTATCCCAGCTCAGTCGCGCCTCGGTTTGCCCTGGAAAACTACTCCAAGGGGGCAGGGAATAACTACTATGTCATTCCCGCCGAGGCGGCTATCCAGAAATGGGAGCCCTGTTAAATATCTGGTATTTTCTCTTCCAGAAAATGCTTCAGGAATAGAGCCCTTTGCCCTGTTCCTGAAGCAGATCTGGCGGATGAATTGCGAGCCGGAGTGGTGAGACCAGGGTAAGGTAAATTCCATTAATTGAGAACGGACTTAAAAAAGGGCAGAATCTAAATTCTGCCCTTTTTCTTTGGGAAATTATTCTCTTACAAAAGAGGACAACGATCTCTTAAACGGAATGAGTTAATGGCTGAGCTTCTGGCCTGGTGTGAGGCACTCTTTGTTTCAACTTTGACCATTCCTCATCTGTAAAGTTTTCGTGATAAGAGCGCTCGACATTTACATTCCAGAGGTTGTGTTGCTCACCCAAAATGTTTTTCGCGGCTAGCAGAGCTGTCAGCATAGAATGGTCTTGGTTATTATACCGATGCATACCATTGCGCCCGACGGTTTGCAGGTTCTCAAAAGTCTCAACATAGGTTTGCAGAATCTGAAGATGTTGGCGATAGGACCCGTCATACACTGGATAAGCCTTGTGTTGACGAATGACGCAGCCATCCTCGATATCTTCAGGGGAGACGCCCAAATTCAGGCGGACGATTTCCTGGGAGGCGAGCTTCACTAAATCAGGATCAGACAGACTCCACAAGTTATCGTCCTGGTTACAGAAATATTCCATCCCTAAGCAAGTTTTGCTGGGATCAGGAACCATGTCAGGGCTCCAGTTTTTGAAGTTCTGTATACGGCCTACCTGAAATTCTGGGCTGTGGATATACAGCCAGTTATCGGGGAACAGATGCTCACGGTTGATAATCAAAGAAACGATTAAAAAGTCTCGATATTTTAATTTCTGGGCTGCATCTAAAACAGCTTTAGGTGGGGGAGGGTCGAGCCTTTGTACGAGAGCTGAAACAGGCATAGAGTTAATGAAATGGTTCCCTTCCAGGGTAAATGTCTGTTCCCCTTGCCTGGCGATTACTCTTTGAATCAAGGAGCCCTTTCGTTCGATCCGGACGATTTCTGTATTGAGGTGTACGGGTGATCCATGGGTGGTTAAGATCTCCTGGCATCGTTCCCACATCATGCCGGGACCCAGCCTGGGATAGTCAAATTTCTTGATCAGGCTTTTGGCATTTTGACTGCCAAAAAGAGAATTTATTAATACCTTTTTGAGGGACATATTCTGAATGCGTTGAGCTGCCCAGTCAGCCCGTATTTGACTGCAGGGAATACCCCAAACTTTTTCTGTGTAGGTCTTGAAGAACGTTTTATATAGCCTTTCTCCAAAACAATTAATTACCCAATCTTCGAAGGTTTCAGCTTCAGCTTGGGGCTGCAATCGTTGGCGAAGTTTTGCCTTTAAATAGCTGGCGATAACTAAAGTGCTGTATACAGGGCCCAGGTTCTTGAGGGTTTTAAGGAGGGAAAGAGGATAATCATAGAATTTGCCGTCATAATAAATTCTAGACATTCTGGGAACTTGAATAAAGTCGTTGCCTAAAATCTCCTTCCAGATCGCCTGTACTTCCTCAACTTTAGTGAAAAATCGATGCCCTCCAATGTCAAAACGGTATCCGTTATAGATCTCAGTGCGTGAAATGCCGCCAACCTGATTAGCCTTTTCGAGGATGACAGATTGCACTCCATTTTTCATGAGTTCATAACCTGCGGTTAAACCCGCTGGACCGCCCCCAATTATGACGACTGAATGCTGATTCATAAAAGATCCCCGATTGTTTTTTCAAGTTTGGCTGGCTGCTTCAGACTATTTCCAGGATGTATTGATTTAATCCGAGGTCGGGTGGCTTCCCATTTAGAGGTTTAGATTAACTCCATTTGAACTGGCTTGGCCTCAGTTGAGAGCATAGATAGTGCCTACTTAACCCTAGGATAAAACTGACCCCTCCATACAAAAAATATAGCCAGTGCCAGGGGATAACCTGCAGGGTAAATTTTAATCCTCGTTTTAGATAGAAAAAGTGATAAAGTTTGCGATTGATTATTAGTAGACTTATCGCACAGAGTATAGTGACAAGAACCAATAAGGAGTTAATGGTAATGGCGAGAATGCTTCCTAGGAGGCCAAACGTTAGTAGTACGCTGAGGCGGTTCGTGTGATTAAGATTAAGATCCGCATCGAAGCGTTGGCTACGTAAAATTAAGGCAGTCCACGGTAAGGCTCGATAAAAGATTTCAGCCTTCAGCAAGGAAACGGGTTCCCACCGCTTTAGGTGCTTAACCTGGATCGTTTTACAAAGTCGAATACTATGGCCGGCCTGGCGTAAACGGTAACCTAGCTCAATATCCTCAATGCAGGGTTTACGATAGCTCTCGTCAAACCCGCCTATTTGCTGAAAAATTGAGCGTCGAATGGCTCCGCAGGCTCCCCAAAAAGTAGAGGCTATTTCTGAACCTGTTTGGTGGGTGTAGTGATGGAAAAGATTCTTGTATTGCGATAGAAAATTATTTGCCCCTGGTTGGTCGTCGTAGGAACCAATGAGGGCCGCTAAGTCAGGGGATGCGGTAAATTCCCCTTCGATGCGCTCCAGGGTGTCATGGTGCAGGGTGACATCAGCATCCATAAAAAAGAGGATGTCTCCCTGGGCAAGGTTTGCCCCATGGTTGCGGGCTCGGGCAGGGCCTCCCGTTTGAGGTAAGCGCAAGACCTGAAACCCTAAATCTTCAGCCCATTGCCAGCAGCCATCAGTATCGCCATCGGCGACAACAATCACTTCGTCGGGGGGTCTGCGGCTTTGGGCAATACTGGCCAGGCATTGTCTAAAGGGTTCACCGCCGTTGTGAACAGGAATAACAATGGAGATTCTGACAGCCATATTTACCCTAGTTTTAGACTGAACGGAAAAAGAAAACGCCCCTTATTGGCTCAGGAGCAAGTAGGGTCGGGGGCGCGAAGTATCAACCGAAGAATGCAAAGGTACTCATTTTACCTTCAGGGGTGCAAGGTTTCGGAGGCAGGGTATGCAGGCTCCCTCCCTGGCAGTCAGCGGTAATGTTTAAACCTCCATTCAAAGCGGCTTGCTAAAACGTTAGGCATATCTACGGGGAAAGGGCAGGAGCCATTCATTAAATTCACTGAAAATTCAAGCCCCTTGAACATCAGGGAAATCCTTCTTTTAGTTGAATCCACGATGATAACTTCCCCATTTATGAGGATTGCCCAGGGATGGCCCCAGGGCAGCTTTACAAAAACTTTACACGATAAATCCGGCCAGGAATGTTCAGGTCATCCCTGACTCTCCTGGTGGGTATCTACCGGGGGAGGATTCGCTGGGGTTGGTTCTTGATTCGAAGTTGGGGAAGTCGGGACGGGATCTTCCCCCTCAAGAACATCGATAATCCAGGCTTCCTCAATCCAAATTTTGCTGATGACCGCTAGAGGTAGGGCCATAATCAGCCCTAAAGGCCCCAGAAAGGTGGCAAAGAAGATCTGGGCAATGAGCGTGGCTGCCGGGAGTAGAGAGACCTGCTTTTGCATCACCATGGGGCTGAACCAGTAGCTTTCGAGGTTCTGAATCAGGACATAGAGCACCAGTACGGCAAGCGCTTGACCGGGGGATTGCAGGAGAGCTACAAAGATTGGAAAAATCGCGCTCAAGGCTGGTCCCAGATTGGGAATGAAATTAAACGTCCCGGCGAGTACCGCATGGGCAAAGGCGAAGGGAACGTTGAGCAAAATCAGTCCTGTGAAGCTGAGGGTGGCAACAAAGGCCGAGTTTAAGGCAACCCCTCCCATCCAACCAAGCAGCGCAGTTTCGCACTTGGTGAAAATCTCATCAGCCCGGCGGCGATAGTAAGAGGGAAATAGCCGCAGGAAAAGCCGCCGATAGGCAAGGGGATCGACCAGCATCATTAAGGTCAATACGACCAATAACAGGACCTGCAGCAGAATGGCCACCGAGTTCGAAAAGAATGTGAAAAAATTGCCAAACACCGTGGTGCCTACGGTGGCGGCCTGTTGCAGCAGGTCAGCAAATTCAGGAATAATTTGGACCTCGGGGTCAGGAAACCAGTCAGGAGGATTGTCTAAAAAGACATCGAGCCACTGGAGGAGTCTCTCAAATCCCCGAGGAATCAGTTCCAGCAGTTCTTGAAATTGGGTAATAAATAGGGGCAAAACCAGCCCTAGAAAAATGGCTCCACCCAATATCACGATGCCAGCGGTGGCCGCGATGGCTCTTCCCCGGCCCCAACCGTAGATCCGAGTAAAACGACGGACTAGGCTATTGAGGGCTATGGTGAGCACCACCGCAGCAAAAATCAGTAGAATGATTTGCCTGAAGCGCCACAAAATGGCCAGCACAATACCGATGACGGCTAAGTTCAGCCAGTCGGTTAGTTTCATGGCAAGACTCTTTCCCTAGGGTAGAAACATTTTGAACTATGGCTCAGTTTTCTATCGGAAAATGGTCTGAGGCGATGTTAAGGCAGGATTAATATTGCCCGCCCTAGCCCAACATAGACTGATATGCTGAAAGCTCATTATATTTTTTTGACGTTGTGATGGCAGCTTCGGTAACTCCTTCCCTGAGAGAACAGCAGCACCCCATGATTCGAGGGTTGGCTGACAGCATTGAAGCGGTATGGCGGCAGTACCTCAATCTTTCCGACTACGACTTACCGGCAGATCTAGGGTATGTCGAGGGTCGTCTGGAGGGAGAAAAGCTGATTATTGAAAATAGCTGCTACCAGACTCCCCAGTTTCGCAAACTACATCTAGAGCTGGCCAGGGTGGGTAACAGTCTCGACATTTTGCATTGTGTCATGTTTCCCCGCCCCGATTACCCCCTGCCCATGTTTGGATGTGACCTGGTGGGGGGGCGGGGGCAAATTAGTGCTGCCATTGTAGACTTATCCCCCGTACAGGAAACCCTGCCGATATCCTATGAAAAGGCCCTGGCGGCACTGCCCGGGCATCCCTTCAGTCAGGAACGGGGCCTGCCCGACTGGGGAAAAGTGATTTTCTCGCCCTTTTGTCGCTTCATTCGACCGGCCAACCAAGATGAAGAAAGCGCCTTTATCGAATTAATCACCCAGTACATGACCGTCCATTGCCAAGCAGCCCAAAAGCTGGAGGCAACTCCGGCGGAGCGGCACGAGATTCTTGCGGGACAGCGTCGCTATTGCACCCAGCAGCAGCAAAACGACAAGACCCGGCGAGTGCTGGAAAAAGCCTTCGGCGATGCCTGGGCCGAACGATACATGACAACGGTGCTGTTTGACATACCCGATTTTGAGTAAATGTGTCAGTCGTTTGATGGGATTGTTTGCGTAGAATAGAAAAACTAAATTTATTAAGCGTAGCGATTGACGAGAGCTTCGGTCTGCCACTGTTCGGTAGGATGGGGCACCAAGCCCTGGACCTTAGCCCGACCAATGCTGTGTCGTTCACCTACAATTTTCATACTTGCAGAGCTCAGCCCGCATAACCACCATGCCCGTAAGCTATCCTTCTCCATCACAGCTGGATGATCAACCGATTCCTGATGCCCATCCGGGGGATGAGTCAATTCACCACAGCGGTCGCTTGATTGTGTTCACGGGCCCCAGTGGCGTGGGCAAGGGGACGCTGCTTCGGGCCCTGTGTCAGCGCTACCCTAACCTGTATATCTCGATTTCTGCGACCACTCGTTCCCCTCGTCCTGGGGAAGTCCATGGCAAGGATTATTTTTTTCTAGGGCGGGAAGAGTTTCAGGACTTAATTGACCAGGGAGAATTCCTGGAATGGGCCGAATTTGCGGGTAATTTTTATGGCACTCTGAAGACGCCCCTGGCCGAGGCAATTGCGGCTGGGCATTGGGCCATTTTAGAAATTGAACTGGAAGGAGCCCGCCAGGTAAGAGAGATTTTTCCCGCTGCCCTCCAGTTGTTTGTCTTACCTCCCTCCCTGGAGGAACTAGAGCAACGGATTCGCCAGCGCGGCCAGGATGATGATGAGGCGATTCAGCGACGGTTGCGGCGGGCTCAGGTTGAAATTCAAGCGGCACCGGAATTTGACATCCAAATCGTGAATGACGATTTGGAAGAAGCTCTGCTGCAGCTAGAAACGGCGATTTTTGACGGGAAGTTCGATCGCTAGGGGGGATTTCGGTCCCCCAGGTTCCTACAACCAGAGCCGCTGCTTTTGAAAGAAAGGCTGGTTTACTGCGGTGTGTCGGTGGCGCTGGGGGGAAGCCCCTGCAGGACCACGAGGGACTCCATGACTCGTTTAACCAGGGGGGCTGCTACGGTTGAACCGTAGGCATTATCACCAACGGGTTCATCAATAATCGCTAAGACAATGTAGCGGGGAGCCTCCACCGGCACAATACCCACGAAGCTGGTGATGCGGGCTGGCCCATAACCCGTCGTGCCGGTTACCTTTTGGGCCGTGCCGGTTTTGCCACCGATGCGGTATCCCTCAATTTGGGCGGGTTCTCCCGTACCTTCGGCGACCACAGCTTCCATCATGGTCAGTACGGCTTGAGCCGTTTGAGGAGAAAACACGGTCCTGGGTTCCGGGTGATTCGGGCGCCACCGGTAGCTGCCGTCTTCAGCCGTCATGCCCGCTACAACATGGGGCGTTACGAGTTTGCCGCCGTTCGCTAAGGTTCCCAGCAGCTGCAGCATTTTGACGGGGGTTAGGGCAAACCCCTGGCCGAAGGCGGTGGTCGCCGATTCAACCCGGCTCTTGATGAACTGTTCTTGGTCTTTCATTTGGCCCACAGCCTCTGCTGGCAGGTCGATGCCTGAGGGTTGACCCAGGGTCAGTTGCTTGAGCCAGTCGTAGTAGTTGGCCGGAGACATTTTCTGCATAATGCGGACCATGCCCACATTGCTGGAATATTTCAGAATTTGGGTGATGGAAATTGGGCCTCTGGCCCCCACGGTTTCGTAGTCATGATTGCTAATGGTCCACTTGCCAAACTGGATACGCCCGCTGTCATTGATCATTTCATCGGGGGTGATGAGATTATTTTCCAGAGCTATGGCGACGTTAATCGGCTTGAAGGTTGAGCCTGGCTCATAGCTGTCGCTGACTGGCCAGTTGCGAAAGGCGCTGATGTCAGCTTCATAGTAGCGATTGGGGTCATAGGTGGGGACGCTGGCGAGGGCTAGCATCTCTCCGGTGGGGGCGTCCATCACCAGGACGGTGCCTCGCTTAGCGCTGTGGGCGGTAACGACGGCTGCCAGCTCCTGCTGAACAATGCGCTGGAGCCGACTGTCGAGGGTGAGTTGGAGGCTTACGGAGGGAGGGGCTGCCGGTATGGGGGGCGAATCAACGGAGGGGTCAATGTCCGCCGCAGGAAGCACCAGGCGTTCGGCCTGGGAGATTTCTAATCCGGCCTGGGGTTCTCCATCTAGATTGACAAAGCCCACAATGGGAGCAAACAATTCTGCCTGGGGATAAAACCGCTGCTGCTGCGGTACCAACTCTAGACCGTCGATGCGGAGATCCCGAATACGTCTGCCCAGCTCTTCGGGCAAATCACCGGGGAGCCGAATGCCGGAGGATTGTTGGTTGAGCAGAACCAGGAGCTCGTCCTGGGATAGCTCGATCAGGGGGGCGAGCTGTGCGGCTACTTCAGCCGTGGACAGTTGGAAGAGCTTAGGGTGGGCGTAGAGGTGGAAAACAACCCGATCTACAGCCAGGACATTGCCTAAGCGATCGATAATGGGGTAACGGGCCTGACGGGGAATGGTGGGGTTGTAGCGCTGCTGGGCTGCCATCTGGCTCAGGGTATCTCCCTGGATCAACTGAAGATACACTAACCGACCACCGATGCCGACCAGCGCCACCATCAGCAACAGCCAAACCATGATGATGCGCCGCCGACCGCTGGAGTAAGTCTTGTGGACCAGGAGCTGGCGTCGCCGTGCCAATCTGCGATCGCGAAAGAATGAGGAAGCCGGACTAGTCATAGGTGCTGTTACTGCCGTGAGCTAAACCGCTGTTTTACTACTGCTCCAGATGGCCGTTTCCAGGGGTAACCCTTCAGTAGCCCATGGGCCGATCTGTCCCGGGGAAAGCCACGGCAGGCTGGCCCTGGAAAGTATTACTGGGCAGGGTTCTCTGCTGGGCCGGGCGCAAAAAAATGACATGGTCGGGGGTGGGCGGAATCAGCTCCCCAGCGGACGCTTCGGCCTGCCGGGCCAGGTGATTTTTAAGCACCTCGTTGGTGGTCGTTAGCTGTTGTTCACTGCGTTGAAGCCGGGTTAAGCGGCTGGTGGCCTGATCCAACTGGCGGTCGACATACACAGAGGCTCCATAGGTCACCAGCGCCAACCCCGCCAGGGACCCCGCCAAGACTGAGGACACTAACTGGAGCTTGGATAGCAGCTTTAGGGGGCCGGTGGCAGGCGGCGTTAAGAGGGCAGGCTGAGTTCCCTGAAGAGGGGATGTCTCCTGGTCAGGAATCCGTGCGACGGCCCCCTGGATTGATGACAGTGAGCGATTAGTGACGGATCGTTTTCTCCGCCTTGACCGGGTGGGCGTTGGCTGTAAAACATCAGATTTGAGCGCAGCAGACATGAGTGAACCCACACCACACAAGAACTGAGGTTAGGATACTGCATTCTGCCAAAATTGAACTATCTCTACCGAGAACTTCCTAAAGCTTTGTGCCACAGTTTCCACAGAAGTTACTGGTGGAGACATTATCGTGTCCACAGGTAACACAGCGGGCCATGGCACGGTCGCTGCCGGTGCCATGGACTTCCGGAAGACCCAGCATATGGTGATTCCCCTTGCCGGGAGCCACCATGGGGTAGCAGTTTTCGTCTTTTCGCACATGCACATCCATCAGCACTGGGCCATCATGGGCTAGCATCTCGGCCACGGCATCGGTCAGCTGGTCCCGGTTTTGAACCAGCATGCCCTTCACCCCATAGGCCTGGGCCAGTAGCTCAAAATCAGGCATTCCGACCTGCATATTAGAAGAGGAATAACGTTCACCGTAGAAGGTCTGCTGCCACTGGCGCACCATACCCTGCCAACCGTTATTAATGATCACGGTTTTAACCGCGATACCATACTGGGCCAGGGTCCCTAACTCCTGCAGGTTCATCTGGAAGCTGGCATCGCCGCTGATACAAATGACGGTTTCCTCTGGCAGGGCAACCTGCACCCCCATCGCCGCGGGCATACCGAAACCCATCGTGCCCAACCCGGCACTGGAAATCCAGCGGCGAGGACCATTCTTCAGGAACTGAGCTGACCACATCTGATGTTGTCCCACATCGGTGGTGAAAAAGGCATGGGGAGCCTGGTGCCCCAGCTCATAAATCACTTCCTGGGGAGCCAGAATATCGGGATAGGTGGGCACCGTCAGGGGGTAGTCACGCCGCCAGCGGGCAACGCGCTCCCGCCAGGCTGCGGTTTGATTAGGGGGAGGAGGCTGGTTTTCCTCATCAAGGCGATGTAGAAGGTCCTTCAGAACGGTTTTGACATCCCCCACGATGGGCACCTGGGGCACCCGGTTCTTACCCACTTCAGCCGGGTCAATATCGATATGAATGACCTTGGCGCGGGAGGCAAATTCATCGAGCTTACCCGTAACGCGGTCGTCAAACCGGGCTCCCACCGCAATCAGCAGGTCACACTCGCTGACCGCGAAGTTGGCGTAGGCGGTGCCGTGCATTCCCAGCATGCCCACCGACAGATCATGATGCTCGTCAAACGCCCCTTTCCCCATTAACGTTGTGGTCACGGGGATGTGGAAATAATCGGCGAGCCGTTGGATTTCCCCGTGGGCATTGGCAGTAATCGCCCCTCCACCCACATAAAGCAGAGGTCGCTCGCTGGCCCGAATCAGCCGAATGGCGTGGTTAATTTGCCGTGGATTCCCCTTAATGGTGGGTTTATATCCCGGCAGTTGCACTGTGCCCGGTTCTACCGGGCGATAGTTAAACTCTTCAATACCAACATCTTTAGGGATGTCAATCAGCACTGGCCCAGGTCGACCGGTTTGGGCAATATAAAACGCCTCGGCCACAATGGCGGGAATTTGGGCCGGATCCCGGGCCACGTAAGAATGCTTAACAATGGGCAGGGTGATGCCGAAAATATCCGTTTCCTGAAAAGCATCACTGCCGATGGCCCCCCGGGGGACCTGCCCGGTAATAACCACCATAGGAATAGAGTCCATCTGGGCAGTCGCAATGCCCGTGACCAGGTTTGTGGCCCCCGGACCTGAGGTACCAAAACAAACGCCCACCTTACCAGTGGCTCGGGCATAGCCATCGGCAGCATGGGCTGCGCCCTGCTCGTGCCGCACCAGAATGTGCTGAATATCACCAGCGGCTTCTGCTTTGTAAAGGGCGTCGTAAATGGGCAGGATGGCCCCACCGGGATAGCCGAAAATATGGGTCACACCGTGGCGTTTTAGGCTATCGATCAGGGCGAACGCACCAGAAGCTCGACGCACGAGCACATCGTTGGTTTGGGCAGGAATCAAAGTGGTCATGGCAGTGCTGATTCTAAAGATGGCTTAGCTGGAGTGCATTAGCCCACGGACCCGGTGGACCCGTGGCGAAGGTGGCCAGCGCGAACTGGGCTACTTTAGGGTTGCTACCCTGGGAGTTACCCATGGACCCAAAGCACCTGTAGGCGAATGGACCTGAGTGAATGAATACTTCAACGAAGCGCCGTTAAAACAATCATTTACTGTTAAATAGGCAACAATTCTATCGTTTTATCTTAGCAGCGAAGTTTAGTCCCTGCTTCATCTGTTCGGGTTATTTTAGCTATTGGTTATGAGCCCTTAAGTATCGAAGGGGGCCGAGTGATACCCGTCTGCTGGGGCGATCAGACTCTGGCGGGACCAGTGGCAGAGAAACCCAGCCACCGATTGCCGCTGACGGCACAGGGTCCCCCCGGGCAGGGTCGTAATCTGCCAGCCTCGGGTGGTGGCTGGCTGACTCCAAAGGTCTAAATGGGGCACCGGAGGATCGGCATAAAATCCGACAGTTCCAGCCCCCAGCCATTGACTCGTGACATGGGTAAAGTGGTCATGGCTCAGACGATAGATGGGGAACGACGATACCAGGGGGACTCCCCAGCCATCGCAGGCAAACAGCGCCAACACCCGGCCCCGATGCTGATGCCAGTAGTGGGCCAGGCCAGAGGCTCCAATACAGCCGGCGCTGAAGGCCCAAATCAATAGATTCACGGAGCCCTGGTGCTGCCCCTGGAGCCGGGGATGGTGGTCCAACCATTGGCGCAGGTGATACGGGGAGAGGACGGCCAGGGATACCGCCTGCGGGTAAAACAGGATGGGAATGCGGTTGAGCACCCCATCGGCGGTAGCGGTGAGTAACAGACTCGTGGTGCGGCTGGAAGCATGCATGCCGCCAATAATCAGAATCGCAGCCTGCTCAGATGCGTGCATGGGCTTGGTTAACTTGAGAATGTGACTACGAAAGACATTAACTTGGATTGAGAAAAACTGACTTTTGCGTAGTTTTAAGGGATTTTAGAAAAAGCCCAATGGTTTTTTTCTAAAACTTAGGTGGGATCAACCCCAGGGCGAGAGCGGATAGAAACGGGTCTTGAATCAGGGTTTCTTGATCGGTTATTACCACAAGAATTGCTGGTTCAGTCCATAGGGCTATATTTCCTCTTGATCCTGATTGGGATTTGGTACCAATGTCCTGCTTGAAAGTTCTTGAAACCATCTGAGATAACGCTTTTAGTATTTTATTTCCCTCGCGGCTGTAGATTTTCTATAGCTAAAGTTGTTTTTCTTTACTTCAGAAAAGTTTGGCATTCTGATGTTCATGGGCGGAAAAACTGTCTACGCTTTTGGTCACCTGAGCCTTGAGTAAGTTACCCGCCAGGGGGCGATGCGCCCTGATTGGTCTGAAGGAACTCTGCCTCAATCCTTAACCCTTGCCATCAGAGGGGCAAGGCAACCTCTGTGTCCCCCACTGAAACCGAGAGAATTTGTCCTATGGCGCAAACAATTGTGAATTTGACCCTGCCCGTTGTCACCGAAAAAATCACCCGGGTGTTAGAAGCCTATCCCCGACGACCGTATCAGGAAGCCTTTGATTCTTCTGACCTGCGTCAGAAGCTAACGGCCTACGTTATCAGTCGGCTGCCGGTGGTCTATATCACCATGGAAAATTCCCAGGCCTGCACGCTCAATGCTTCCATCGAGTGCTACTCCCATGAGCAGCAGGAGAAAATAGAGCAGCTTATTCATCAGGGGATTGAGCATATTATGACTCGTCGGCACAATCTCAAGCAGCGTCAAAGCGCTCCCCTGGCTACCGCTTCGGATATTCCATCCAATTGGTTCGGCTAAGGAAATTTCCCTACTGACGTTCGGTTCTACCCATAGCTCAATCTGTTTTAAGGGCGTAGTGTCTAGTTAAGAGGTTGATGCTTTCCAGTCTGCTTGAGAGGGCAGCTTCAGCTCAGCCCGAATGGTGCAGACCCGTGGGATGGTAGGTGAGAACGTTGGTGCAACAGCTCTTATCTTTGAGTCAATTGGTGGGGCACAGCCTCGCTTCCGGTGCTGCTGTAAATGAAGCTGTTGGTGCCTCGTGGAGTCAAGGTAAGCAGTCCTCCTTGGGGAGTTCAGCGGTGGCCGGTTTGTGGACCGGAGCTGCTGAGTCCGCCCATTTAGAGTCCCAAGAACAGGCTGAACAAGAGTGGCTCGGGGGGGTTGCGTCCCTGGCTCAGCTACTGCTTCATCGCCTCATGGCAGAGCCAGGGATGCCGTCTGGTGCCTCCACCGCCTCGGATACATTGGGGGTGGTTCTGTCAGGTCCGTTTCCGGTGTTGCCGGATCGGATTTTTGATCGTCGTCTTTCCAACTGGCTGCTGTTGCCGACGGCCCTTGACGGCATGTTGGCTGTGGCCCGACCTTTACTGCCTGCCAATGGCCAGGGGCATTCCCCGGCCTGCGACCTTCATACGGTGCCTCTGCAGGAGGATGACCCCCTGGTTAGAGAGCGGTTTTGTTTATTTTTGACCTCAGACTTCTGTCTGACTTTGGTACTGGGTCCAGACGCTACGGGGCAAACCCAGTTTCAGTACACCTTTGACCCCGCTACGGCTGAGCAGGTATGGCAGCAGTTGCGCCATCGCATTGCCCAAATCCGCCCGTCTTTGCTGGCCAGCCTGGAGCCGATGGTGCGCCAGTTTGCCCCGGTTGCCCCCGACTTTCGGCTGGTGACCCAGTACAATCGTCTGCTGATGGGACAAATGCGGCAGCGGACAACGGTATCCGCCCCCCCCGCCGCAAATCCGGTTCAGTTTGCCGCTCTGGATGCTCCTTTCCGTCGCACCTTGAATCCGGTCGGTACCCGATCCCAGCCTGGCGGCCAGGAATTCCCTCCATCGCTAAATTTTGGTTCCTTTCGGGAGAGACCTACCATTGATGCCGGAACCGATACCGAGTTGCTCAAGGCCATGGCCCATGAGATTCGTACTCCCCTGACCACCATTCGGACCTTTACCCGTTCCCTACTGAAGCGCCAGGATATTTCCGATGCCGTAGCCCGGCGACTACGTATGATCGATCAGGAATGCACGCAGCAAATTGATCGATTCAACCTGATCTTCCGGGCGGTAGAACTGGAAACCGATCATCACAAGCAGCCCCGGTCGCCCCTATCGGCGATTTCCTTAAACCAGTTATTCGAAGATGCGATTCCCCAGTGGCAGCAGCAGGCCAGCCGTCGTAACCTGACCCTGGCGGTGGAAGTGCCCTCTACACTGCCCATGGTCAATAGTGACCCCACCATGCTGAATCAGGTACTAACCGGTTTGATTGACCGATTTACCCACAGCCTGCCCCCCTACAGCCATATTCAGCTGGCGGTAACCCTGGCGGGCCATCAACTGAAGCTGCAGTTTCAGTCCCAACCCCCAGAGGCCGATCCCCGGGCCGACGCCCCAGGCAAGAATGACTCCATTTTGACATCGCCCTTTAAGGCCCTGGGCCAGCTTTTGATGTTTCAGCCCGAAACCGGGGGGCTCAGTCTGAACCTGAATGTAACCAAAAACCTGTTCCAGGCCCTCGGCGGCAAGCTGATTGTCCGGCAACGGCCCCAGGCTGGGGAGGTGCTAACCGTCTTTTTGCCCCTGGAAAGCCGCACCCTATGAAGATGTCGGGGATGAGTTGCCTTGCCATTAGCAGAGAAATCAGTAGTATTTAGTCTGAGCTCTGTTGTAGGGAAAACGTCATGGCAAAAGGGTCTGTCGGTTCATCGCCTGAAGTTCAAGGGTTTTTGCCAACTCAAGATACCGCTACGCCCCTGCAGCGGGCCCTGGAATCCCTGAGCGTGAATCTAGAAGATGAGTTGATGCGCTATCGCCGCAGCCGCTCCACAAATGGCGTTGCTCAGCCCTATAGTAGTCAGCTCAAGTTTCGCGCTAAAAAGCGACGGCAGCGGCTGAACCTGATTCAGGTGCAGGCCCGAACCGCCGCCCAGCCCGAACGGGCAGTAACTCTGTCGCCGGAATTAACCGCTGCCAACGGTCTGCCCCCCACAACAATCACAACCCCTGGAGCTGGGCCTGATCTGGTTATGGAGGCCGCTCCCCCGACTGAGTCCATGATGCCGCCCCCCAACCCTCACCTGCGGCAGCAGTCCATGGCGATTCCGGGGATGGCCACAGTCCCCAACCAAGACCCCTATAGTGCTAACCCAGGGGCGCTCCAGTGGCGGGGTGGAGCCATTGCCCCCTACCATCAGCTCCCGGACGATTATCTTGAAAGCACGGAAGCTTTATTGGATAGTCTTCCCAGCCCCTATGACGAGGTGGATGGCTACGACGATGTGGAGTACAGTCCATCCCTGCGGGAGCAGCTAACCACTCCCCTGGGCATTGGGGCCTTGTTGCTTTTGCTGGTGGGCAGCGCCGGGTTCGGCTATGCAGTAACTTCTCCCAAAACCCTGGAGTTCTTTCAGGAAAATGCGCTGATTCAAACCCTGTGGGGCGGCGATGAAACCGAGGAGATAGAACCCCAGGTGGAAGTGGTTGAACCTGTGGAAGTTGAGCCCGAAACTGGCCTACAGGGGATTGGTCCTGATCTGTCAGAAGAGGAGTTTCGGGACCTTGACCTGGATCGCCTGAGTACCATCGAACAGGAGGAGGTTGCCCCGCCCCGATTGCGGGAAAGAGTACCCAGGGGAACGACTCCATCGGAATCAGCGGCTGGTTCTGCAGGGTCTGAAAACCCAGGGGGTTCTGCTTCAGAACCCTCCTCCCCGGTCCCGGCAGCACCGGTGGAAAGCCCTGCTGCCGTCACCAACACTACGGTGCCCACTCCTACCACCATTACCCGTCCCCAGGTTCCGGCTACCCCCCAACCGGCGGCTGCGCCTCGGCCCCAGGAGCGTGCTCCATCCAGTCCGCCTGCGGTCACCCCTGGGCCTCAGGTCGTGCCGTCCCCCCAGGCAGCCCCCCCGACTCCGCCGCAACCGGTACAGCAGGCCCCGGCGGTTGCCCCAGTGGTTCCGCCCCAGCCGTTGACGACGACTCCAGTTCCTCAACCATTACCCCAGGTCCAAACGGCCCCTCCAGCGCCCCTGGCTCAACCCGACGATAGGTCGGTTCCTGCGGCAGTGCCTACCGCCCCTGCGCCCATTACCCAACCCCCTCCCCTGGGTGAGAACTAAATCTTGTCCAGGTTCAGAAGGGGAGTGTTGACCTGGATAAATCTACCGATCTGAATCTGGACTTCAGGGATACGGACCCGAGTTGACCTCCCTGAGGTTGAGGCAGGGCTGTTATGCTAAAGCTGGGGTTATCCAGCGGATATGACTATGGGACTGCTTGATCGCGCCTGGCGACTGATTCGAGCTAATTTTAGTGATGCGGTAAGTCGAGCCGAAGATCCAGAAAAAGTGCTGGAGCAGGCTCTGGCGGATATGCAGGCCAACCTGATTCAGCTCCGGCAGGCGGTGGCCCAGGCCATTGCCACCCAAAAGCGCACTGAACGCCAAGCGGCCCAGGCTAAGGCCACAGCCCAGGAATGGTATAACCGAGCCGAACTGGCCATGGAGAAAGGAGAAGAAGACCTGGCCCGGCAGGCCCTCACTCGCCGCCAGACTTACCTGGAGTCCGCCCACACCATGGATGCCCAGCTCACCCAGCAGCAGGATGTGGTGGCCAAGCTGAAGGAGAACATGCGTAAGCTGGAGGCCAAAATCGCCGAGGCTAAGACCAAGAAAGACCTGTACATCGCCCGGGCCAGGTCCGCAGAAGCATCCCAGCGGATTCAGGAAATGCTGGGGCAAACCGGTGACACCGGCATGGCGGCCTTTAGCCGCATGGAAGAACGGGTGCTGGACCTGGAAGCCCAGTCTGAAGCCCTGGAAGAACTGAGTCGCGACCCTCTGGAAAGCCAGTTTGCCGCCCTGGAGCAGTCCTCCCAAAGTGTAGTGGATGACGAAATGGCAGCCCTGCGGCAGCGCATCGCTGGGGATGGGGGGTCCCAGGGTAGCCTGCCCCCTCGGTGAATCAGGGGATTGCAGGTTTCCTTAAAACTCCGGTGCCTTTGAGGTCGCTGAGATGTCACCGCAGCCCTACTTTTCTGGGATCTGTGGATTAATCACGGCGCCTTTATCCCGCCTTTTCGCAGGGAAGCTTGAAACACCCGCTTACCGATGGGGGGGGCTGAGGAGGGTTGCAGTGCCAGCGGACCCTCTGCGCCAGGGGTAGCCAATAGGGGTTCGTAGGTCAGGGTAATGGGAACGTCCCGCTGGTCGAAGGCGGCGATGAGTTCTTCCCGGGGGCGGTCGGCGGGGTCGAAGAAGGCCGGGTCGTAGTTGAAGAAGGCCTGGGTTTGGGCGTCCACTTGCAGATTGTTAGCCTGCAGTTCTTCTTCATAGCTCAGGGTGTAATTGATGAAGTCGGGGTTGGTGTCTCCCAGCTGGATGCGATCGCGAATCACCATCCGATTTTTCACCGTTAACTGGTACTCACTATCCTGGCCATCGTCATCGGCAAAATAGAGGTGTTTCAAGGCTCCCTGGGTGGCCAACCCGACCCGCTGACCGGCGGGCAGTTTCAGCCCCTGCACCTCAAAGCCCGAACTCTTGGCGACTTGCCGCTCTGTCCGGGTAAATCCATCAGGGGTGGAAGCATCAAACCGGTAAGCCTGGGTATCGTCAGTCAGGTGAATAGAGAGCTGAGGAATTTCCGCTGCCCGGTTAGCGACAAAGGTTAGTTCCGGACCGGTCACCCGAGGAATCAAAAATAGGGTGAGTTGTTGGTCGGCAGGCAGCACCAACCCCCTGAAGTCGGCGGTATAGCCCGGGGCGGTGAGCTGCAGGGTAGCGGGCACCAGCGGTGAGGTTGCCGTGCCTTCCAGGGTGACCTTGAGGGGCTGGTTTAGAGCCTTATCCGAGAGCTTGTAGCTGGCGGGGACATGGCGGTAGAGGCCTCCCCGAAAGGGCACCCGAGCGGCCTGGTCGAGGGTTGGGGCCGGGGTGGCATGGGCCCAGTCTTCCCCAGCCTCTGGTATCGGAGTGACGGACAGGCGTCCTTCGCCGATCAGGGTGACGGCGACGGTCGAGGGTACCGGAGAGGTGGCATCGACCTCCCCCGTCGCCCCCGGTTGAGCCTGACAAAAGGGACAGGTGAACGGTCCCTTTTCGCCGGGGGGGGGTCGCCTGCTTCCGGCTGCCGCCAGGATAGATGGCTGAGATCCAGGGTTTTGCTCTGGGCATCTCCCTTAAATACTGGGTCCGCCGGGGTGGGTTGGTAGGACCAGGTATCGGCTACGGTGTCGAACTCCACATGCAGATCATCCAGGGCAACCGCCCGCTCCGCCGGGTAGTTGCTGTCGTATACGTAGACCCAGTATTGGCCATTCCCCCGGTCCTCCACTTTATAGGGCGTCAGGGCATGGCCCTCGGTGAGCCCATCCTCAATCATTCGGTAAATGCCCATGGTGAAGGGATCCAGGGAGCCGGTCAGAAATACCTCCAGAATATTCAGCAGAATTTGGGTGGGGGTGAGGGTGTCGCGAATCACCTGGGTGGGTTGAAACACCTCATCCACGCTCTGCATCAAAAAGAAGTTGGCAATAAAGGTTTGCAGTTCAAACAAACTGCGCACCAGACCAAAGACCGTGCGGCCCAGCAAAAAGTTAATCAACCGCTGCCACCAGGGAATTTGCGCCCGGGGTTCTGGCTGCCACAGGGCCAGGACCGCTGTGGCCATACCTTCAGCAATGCCCAGATCCATTCGTTCGAGCTGGGTTTGCAGCCAGTCCTGGGCGGCAGAGGTGAGCACGCAGGCGCTGACCTCCTGCCCAATGCAAACCTGGGTGCCAAACAGCTGTTCGAGCTGTTCGGTCAGCACCTCTTCCCATTCCCGTGGGTTCTTTTCCAGGTCGATGGCCTCCACCAGTTCCCGGTTGGAAAACTGAAAGCCACTCACCCCCGGGGAGAAATTCGGCAGGGCTACGGTGCCATCAGGCTCAGCCTGGAGCTGAGCCAGGAGAGGGTTGTCCTGTAAATGGTTGGGGGCAGCTGGAACCACCCTGGGGGCTGAAGCCAGGGCCAGGTAGGGGGTCCACTGAACGGTGAGGAAGGCCACTAAAGCTCCCACTACTACCCACCGCAGTCGCCAGCAACGAAACCATCCATCCATGGACATCCTCACCTTTTGTAGCGTGTGGCCAGTCTAGCCTCTGGGGAATGTCCTCGGAAGCATCGGCCATGAATTAGGAGAGGGTTAATGGGGATTGAGGCGGGGGGGATTGAACGAGGGGGAGGGAGCGCAGGCGGCCCATAAACTCTTTCTTTAGAGATAAATCCAGGTTTTTGGGGATGACGGGGCAAGTTTTATATTTCTATAATTCTTTTTAAGGGGTTTTTTGTTTTGTTAAGACACGTCAGGTTGTACGACGTGATAAATTGAATTTTCGAATTTTTATTTTGCAGCGATTCACCTTGGCGTTGTCCTATGGAATTTACCACTGCCCTTGGGTTAATGGCCGGCACAATGACCACCATGGCCTACCTGCCCCAGGTGATTAAAACCTGGCGTTCCAAGTCGGGGGAGGGGATCTCCTGGAGCATGATGATTATCCTGTGCCTGGGCATTGTGCTGTGGCTGATCTATGGGGTGTACGTCCACGATGTACCGGTTATTTGTGCCAATGGGGTAACGCTGCTCCTGTCCTCGCTGATTTTAGGCCTTAAGATTCGCTACCGGCCTTTGAAACTGTAGGATGGCTGGGTCGGTTATCTCCATAAATCAGGTCAGCAAATCAGGTCAGCAGAGGGTTATGAATCGTCGTCATTTTTTATCCTGGGTCGGGGTTGGCACCTTAGCAACATCCTTGCCGATGGTGCTGGCGGCCTGTAACCCAGAAAGCCCAACCCCTGATGCAGAATCCCCTGTAGTGGGTGGCGATACCCCCGAACCAGCCGCACCGGAAGAGGCGGCGGCAACCGATGCCACGGCCAAAGCAGATGCTTTTGTCGCGGCGGGCACGGTCACTGAGTTAGATGAGCAGGGCTTCATTGCCAACGAAGATTTACCCGGCGGTCCGGTCATCATCATTCGTGATCCAAGTCAGCCAGAGGCCTTGATTGCGCTGGATTCCCGCTGTCCCCATCGGGGCTGTGCCGTGGCCTGGCAGGCTGCAGATACCCAGTTTGTATGCCCCTGTCACCAGTCTGTCTTTGAACCTGATGGTAGCCTGGTTGCCGGTCCTGCCACTCAATCCCTGGAACCCCTGGAGGTTCAGTTAGAGGGGGATCAGGTTTTGGTTAAGGCCTGAGGTTTTGGGCACCGATAGTGATCCCGTTACGATTCAATGGCCCCCTTCAGGACCAGCAGGTAACCGCCTACCAGGGCCAGGACCACAGCCCCGATGCGAACCAGAACGTGGGGTACCAAAATGTCAGCATCGCTCACCACAGCGGTGCCCACCCCCAGAACTAAGACTGCCCCGCCGATTTGTCGCAGACCGGCGAAGGGAACTGCCACCAGCATCACAATGCCTACCACCAGAGCCACTACGGCTGTATCGGCAATTATTCCCTGCCATAGGAAGGGGGGGTTTTGGATGGTAACCAGTAAAATATGGCTTAACAGGGCAATGCCGAAGCCAATCAGGGAGTATCCTACAACCTTAAAAAGCACGGTTAGGTTCAATTTGCTAAGCTGGCCTACTTTTGAAGGTAAAGCCTTTTTTAGCCATGACCGCTATCTGACGATAGATATTGGCTGAGAATTAGGACTTGTCGGCCTGGACCATTCCCCTGGCCCCCTGAAAAAAAGATGGATTCTGTTGTGATGTGGTTACCTGGTGCTTGATCTAGAGCAGTTATTTCCATTCCCGTTAGATGAGTTCCAGCATCAGGCCATTGCGGCCCTCGATGCCGAAAAGTCTGTCGTGGTTTGTGCGCCCACGGGGTCCGGCAAAACTCTGGTGGGGGAGTATGCCATCCATCGGGCTTTGGCCCACGGCAAACGGGTGTTCTACACGACTCCCCTAAAGGCCCTGTCAAACCAGAAGCTGCGAGATTTTCGCGACCAGTTTGGCCATCATCAGGTGGGGCTGCTGACCGGGGATGTTTCCATTAATCGTGATGCTCCGGTGGTGGTGATGACCACCGAAATCTTTCGCAACATGCTCTACGGCACCCGCATTGGGGAAACGGGGACAACCCTGCAGCAGGTAGAAGCGGTAGTGCTGGACGAATGCCACTACATGAACGACCGGCAGCGGGGCACCGTTTGGGAAGAGTCCATTATCTATTGCCCTCCGGAAATTCAGCTATTGGCTCTATCCGCCACGGTAGAGAACAGCGCTCAACTCACCGACTGGCTGCAGCGAGTCCATGGACCGACGGAGCTGATTTACTCAAATTTTCGCCCCGTGCCGCTGGAGTTCCACTACTGCACCAGCAAGAAACTGGTGCCCCTGCTGGATCAGAGTCAAAAGAAAATTCATCCCCAGCTCAAGAAGCATCGCAGTCCCCAGCGCCGGTCGGGTCGCCGGGGCGGTGGTCGGATCAGTCTGCCCTTTGTGGTGGGTCAGCTGCAACAGCGGGATATGTTACCGGCGATTTACTTTATCTTCAGTCGGCGGGGGTGCGATCGCTCCGTCGAAGATGTCAGCGCCATGACCCTGATTAACGACGATGAAGCCCGAGAGCTAAAGCGCCGCATTGATGAGTTTTTAGCCCACAACCCCGACGCCGGACGCAGTGGCCAGGTGGCTCCCCTCTATCGGGGCATCGCTGCCCACCACGCCGGCATTTTGCCCCTGTGGAAGGGCTTGGTGGAAGAACTGTTCCAGGCGGGGTTGATTAAAGTGGTGTTTGCCACGGAAACCCTGGCGGCGGGCATTAATATGCCCGCTCGCACCACCGTCATCGCCAGCCTTTCCAAACGTACCGACAGCGGCCATCGGCTGCTGACGCCATCGGAATTTCTGCAAATGGCGGGTCGGGCCGGGCGGCGCGGCATGGATGAACGGGGCCATGTGGTCACGGTTGAAACCCCCTTTGAGGGCACCCGCGAGGCAGTGTATTTGTCTACCAGTGGTCCAGACCCGCTGGTCAGCCAATTCACCCCCAGCTACGGCATGGTGCTGAACCTGCTGCAAACCCATACCCTGGAAGAAGCCAAAAATCTGATCGAGCGGAGCTTTGGGCAGTATTTGGCCACCCTGCACCTGGATCCTCAGCAGCAGGCTATCGCCGACCTGGAGGTTGAAATTGGTTATCAGGAAGCCCAGCTTGAAACCGTTGACGAGGGGGTACTCAACGACTACGCCAAGCTCAAAGAACGGCTCAAGGAAGAACGGCGGTTGCTCAAGATGCTGCAGCAACAGGCGGCGGAGGTACTCTCCAGGGATGTGGCCCAGACGGTGCCCTTTGCCATCGCCGGTACTCTCCTGTCCCTGAAGGGAAAGAACATCGCCGTTGCCCATCCCCTGCCGGCGGTATTGGTAACGAAAGTACCGGGTCCGGGCCAGTTTCCCTATCTGGTGTGTTTAACCCGGGAGAATGTCTGGTATCTGGTGACAACCAGCGATGTGGTTGGCCTGCACGCCGATATTCCCCGCATTCAAGCGGTGGATCGTCTGGTTCCTCCGGATTTACCCCCCAAACCGGGACAGCACCGTAAGGGAGACGCAGAATCTGCCGCCGTTGCAGCCTCCATCCCTACCCCTCCGCCTTTGGAGGTCATGGCTCCCGAAGTCAAGAACCAACTCGATCGGATGCAGGGGGTAGAGCAGGCCCTAGAGAACCATCCCGCCCGCCAGTGGGAAAACCCCAACGCTTTGCTGAAGCGCCAAAAACGGTTGCAAAAACTCTACGCCGATCTGGTCGATCGGCGCGACAAACTGGCCAAATATACTGGACTGTACTGGCAGCAGTTTCTAGACATCATGGCTATCTTGCAGCACTTTAATGGGCTAGAAGATACCCGCCCGACGGAACTGGGAGAAATGGCCGCCGCCATCCGGGGAGACAACGAGTTATGGCTGGCCCTGGCCCTGGCCTCCGGAGAATTCAACCACCTTGATGCGGCCCAATTTGCCGCTGCCATTGCCGCCCTGGTGACCGAAAACTCTCGCCCCGATAGCTGGTGTAATTACAAGCTGTCCGCCACGGTGGAAGAAGCTCTCGAAGGCCTGCGCACCATTCGACGGGAGCTGATTCGCGAACAGCACCGCCGCCAGGTAATTGTGCCGGTATGGATGGAATACGACCTGGTGGGTCTGGTAGAGCAATGGGCATTACAGGTCGATTGGACCGAACTCGGCGACAATACCAGTCTGGATGAAGGAGATATTGTGCGGGTCCTGCGTCGTACCCTGGATGTCCTCTCCCAAATTCCTCACGTCCCTTATCTTCCTGATGACACCCGCAGGAGTGCCCGCGACGCTCGCGACCTGCTGAACCGCTACCCAATTAACGAGGACATGGGGTAATCCTGACTTCCCCCCTGGCAGATATCCATTGGCGGGTCGGGGCTGTGTCGGACATAAACCATTGGAATAAAAAAGGTAGTGCGATGAAGCACTACCCTGCCATTGTTAATTCGAATTTAGCCTGAGGTCAGAGGGCTTAATAACGAGAAAATTCCCGATTGCCTCCGTTGCCTCTGCCGCCACCGAAACTGCCCCTACCAGCACCACCGGAGCCCCGCTTTTCTTTGGGACGAGCCTTGTTAACCCGCAACTCACGTCCCATCCATTCAGCCCCGTCTAGAGCCTCAATGGCAGCGTCTTCGTCAGACTCTTTCTCCATTTCTACGAACGCGAACCCACGGGGACGACCCGTTTCACGATCGGTAGGAACAGTTACACGACTAACCGCTCCATATTCAGAAAACACTTCAGTAATGTCTTCCTGAGTAGCACTGTAGGCTAGGTTTCCTACATAAATCGACATGGTACGACTCCAAACTGGACCGAAATTGGACAAAACGTAGACAAGTTCGATTCGGAGCGGCACACGCCGATTACCTGAAAACTGATACTCAGACTGTGATTAACCAGCCTACCGAAAGCCAAACATGTTACTCGCTTACTTTACCATAAGGTTTCTGGAGATTATTACTTGTGTTACACAGTCTAGAAAACTGTTTACGTAAGGCTCACAGCGACTTTAGATGGGCAAATTTGTTCCCCATCCGGCAGGCATTTTCAACCGGTTTTTAGCTACCGACGACTGTAGAAACTGACCTCTACATCGGCGCACCATCCCGCCGCCAGATTTTCATACAAAAACACCCGCTCTACCAGGTAGTACACCCCGTCGCGAAACACACAGTCCCCCACCCGGGGAATAATGGGATAAGTGGCGAACCAGAGGGCGTCTTTGGTGGGGGCTTTGGGGCTCTGGCTCCGGGCGGCGAGATAAAACATCTGTACCTTATAACCTGAGCCTGCTGGGGCTGCGGCCGAGGGCGTACTAGCGGTGGATTTGTTACTGCTGCTTTTGCTGGTGGATTTTCTAGGGGGCACGATACATTAGCCTGCAACCATCGTCTCAGTTTGCCGTTTCAATCTTAGGATACCCCCCCTCTCCTCACCCTTCCGTAGGCAGACTCAAGGGTCGAGATCGGTCTGTTCTGACCCCACTACCATGGGGAATATATGGATTTCTGAAGGCGACGTAACAAAAGCTTAACTGTCAGCCTGGGTAAGTTCACGGTACGGTCACGCAATTTCAGGGAAATAGACCGGATAATACATAGCAGGCGTTATGTTTTATCGGTCGATACTTTATGGAACTGCACTTAGACGAGCCCCAACCCCTGCTCGGAAAGACGGGGCAAACTGTGGTTTATGTGTTCCCTAAGGGGAGAGCTTGCCCGTTAAGCAACCCCCAGGAAGTGGCCCACCAGCTGGATAACCTGGCTTCAGAACAGCTCACTCTGCTGGAAGCCCCGCCCATAGATATCGATGCCATGATTGATGCGTTAGTTGAGCAAGGGCAGCTGACGGCAGCCCAGGTGCAAGTTGGGCGATATGACCAACACATGACCGGTATGCATATTTTTGAAGCTCTGGCGGCGCGGGGATGGCTCTCTCCCCCACAGCTGGAAACCCTGTGGGACCAATTAATTGGCATCAACTAATTGAGTTGGCGAAATGCCCCTGGCATACCGTTCCTCCTGGTCGGCCCTGACTCATTCTTGCCGCTGGTGGTCTGCTGCTAATTACGAATGGGTTTCCACCATGTATCCTATTCAGCATCTTGGCTATTCTTGCGCTAACCTGATCGGCTAGGGTAGCGCTGAGGCATAACCAGTTCTCAAGGAGAGAGTAATATGTGCGGCATTGTAGGATACATCGGAACTCGACCCGCAGCAGACATCCTGATGGATGGCCTGCGCAAGCTTGAGTATCGTGGTTATGACTCTGCCGGTATCGCTACAGTGCTGGAAGGAGAGCTGAGCTGCATTCGTGCCAAGGGTAAGCTGCAAAACCTGCAGGATAAGCTCGACGGTTGGGAAAATTCCTCCCGCCTCGGCATTGGTCATACCCGCTGGGCTACCCACGGCAAGCCCGAAGAACACAATGCCCACCCCCACCGGGATGCATCCGGGCGTATTGCCGTAGTGCAAAACGGCATCATCGAGAACTACCGCGAGCTGCGGGAAACCCTTAAGGCCAAGGGCTATGCCTTTCAGTCCGATACCGACACCGAGGTCGTGCCCCACCTGATTGCCGATTACCTGCAGCACCTGACCCAGCCAGGCACTGACCACAGGATGCCCTCCGTCTTGATGGAAGCGGTGCGGCTGACGGCGAATGCCCTGGAAGGGGCCTTTGCTCTAGCCATTGTGTCCGCAGAATATCCCGATGAACTGATCGTGGTGCGGCAGCAGGCTCCCCTGGTGATTGGTTTTGGCCAGGGAGAGTTTTTCTGCGCCTCCGATACCCCCGCCATTGTGCCCCATACCCGGGCTGTGCTACCCCTGGAAAATGGGGAACTGGCCAGCCTCTCCCCTACCGGGGTGGAAGTTTACACCTTTGCGGGTGATCGTCTGCGCAAGCACCCCCTGACCCTGAACTGGAACCCCATTATGGTAGAAAAGCAGGGGTTCAAGCACTTCATGCTGAAGGAAATCTACGAACAGCCGGGGGTGGTGCGCACGGCGTTAGAAAGCTACATCGACACCACCTGGACGGCTGAGCGCAGCGATGTTTGCCCCATTGATTTGGGCCTGCCCGATGACCTGCTGAACAAGCTGGAGCATATTCAAATTGTGGCCTGCGGCACCAGTTGGCACGCCAGCCTGGTCGGTAAGCACCTGCTGGAGCAGCTCGCTGGTCTGCCCACCATGGTGCAGTATGCTTCCGAGTTCCGCTATTCCCCCTCACCCCTGACCCGCAATGCGTTAACTATCGGCGTGACCCAATCCGGGGAAACGGCAGATACCCTGGCGGCCCTGGAAATGGAAATTGAGCGCCGGTCTGCTCACCAGGATGAAGCCTTTGCCCCCCACATGTTGGGGATTACGAACCGCCCGGAAAGCTCCCTGTCGCGCATGGTGCCCTACATCATCGACACCCAGGCGGGCATTGAAATCGGCGTAGCCGCTACGAAAACCTTTACCGCCCAGGTAATGGCCTTTTATTTCCTGGCGCTGGATCTGGCCTATCGTCGGGGCACCCTTTCCCCCGAACGCATGGAGGGAATCATCGAAGGACTGCGGCAGCTTCCCGCCCAGATCGAGCAGGTGCTGGAAAGCCAGGAACGCTACATCGAAGAACTGGCCCACGACTTCAGCGACACCCAGGACTTCATCTACCTGGGCCGGGGGATTAACTTCCCCATTGCCCTGGAGGGGGCGCTGAAGCTGAAGGAAATCAGCTATATCCATGCGGAAGGCTACCCCGCCGGGGAAATGAAGCACGGTCCCATTGCCCTGCTGGATGCCAAGGTGCCGGTGGTGGCCATTGCCATGCCCGGCAGCGTCTACGACAAGGTGCTCTCTAACGCCCAGGAGGCCAAAGCCCGGGATGCCCAGCTGATCGGCGTGGTGCCCATGGATGATGAAGATGCCGAGGAAACCTTCGACCGGCTGCTGCCGGTGCCCCCGGTGGAGGAACTGCTGTCGCCAATTGTGGCGGTAATTCCCCTGCAGCTGCTGGCCTACCACATTGCGGCGCGGCGCGGGTTAGATGTAGACCAGCCGAGAAACCTGGCGAAGAGTGTGACAGTGGAATAATTCGCCTGATCAATACAAGAAACGATACGGGCATTTGAGCAGGGATGGTTTGGGGCGGATGATGACTTCCGCTTACCCATCACGACGAATCCACTTGGTGAGCACCCGCATGGGTAAACCGGTGTTGGGGTCACGCTGTAGCTTGCTCCAGGCGCGGGGTTCGGCAAAGCCCAGACGATGGAGAATGCCGATCACCAGGTTGATGCCCACAGCAGAACCGATCAGGATGACCCGCACAGGCTCGCGGGTAGGCTCATGCACGGTATGAGAACTGGGTGGCAGGCTGTAGGTTTCGGTGTTGGGGATAAATTCTTGCATGGCTGGCTGAAAAGGTTATGGTGAGCAGATCCCCGGTTTCTTCAAGAAACCGGGGATCTTGGGATTTGCAACAAGAAACAGTGCGAAGGGCACAAACACCCCCGCAAGATGAGAGACTGAGTTAGCGAAATCTCAAACGCCTCTGACAGCAGATCCCTTAAGGAAAATTGCTGACTGAGTCGTTAATCAAATCCATTCTAACTATAAGCAGCTTATAGCAAAATATCAAGCGGCTTATATAAGTTTCTTGATATTAATGCCTGAACAACCACCTTCACAAGAATCTCCACTGAAGCGTCGGCGCGAAGAATTGGGACTAACCCAACGTGACGTAGCCGTTGCGGTAGATATGTCGGTACAGACGGTGAGCAATTGGGAGACTGGGCGGTATAAGGAAGCGAAGCTGACACTGCCACAGGTCAAGGCTTTATGTCAGGTGCTGCAGTGGTCGATTGAGGAACTGCCTAACGAATTAGGCCCATCCCAATAAAAGCTTCATTACCGTAGGGTGTGTCATCGCGCAGCGTGACGCACCGAACCCACCGAATATAAGCAATTTCACATGGGTAAGCGGTGCGTTGCGGCCATAAGAACACCGATGAATCGCCAGGTCAACCTGAGCCGACAACACACCCTAC